>CALIBP010000029.1 GCA_938048165.1 uncultured Alphaproteobacteria bacterium
AATGGGCAGGAGCCACGCGTTCCAGAATGGTTAAAACAAATCTGACGCGCATATTTGCCCTCTGAGATTGCATTTTATTTTATAAAATCTTTTTTTAACGAAAATCATTTAATTATTTGAAGTGATTAGATCATGTAAAAATAATGAGTTCTTTTTCAATTTTAATTCTCTTAAGATTGGGTCGTTAGTTTTTTGTGAGTGACCAATTCAAAAAATATTTATGCCGATGAGAATTCAGATTCATCTGATTGATGTTGTGAGCATATGGATTTCCATTATGTCATTCATCATGCTTAATCGAGCTATAGAATTCGTCTCGACTTCAAACGTAATGGTGATCGATCCTATTTTTTACATAGGATTCACCAACAAAGCCGCTGTCATTTCCATAATTGTTGGTCCGATTTTTTTCTTTGTGATGAGGTTATTCAAAAGGACGTCTATTTGGGATCTGTTTATTGGGGTTTTAGCGGTCGCGACTTTTGCGATTGCCTTGCGCTTGGGCAGCTGTAACCTCAAGCTGTTTGATGATCATGTCTATGCTTCAGGATTTGATCCATCACTCGATCACAGAACGCAGTGTGCCTATTTCGCTCTGTTGAATTTCGTTATTACTTTGCCGAAGATGATGGCCTTGGTTTTGGTGTTTGGGCTGATGCGCAGTTTTTTGTATCGCATTTTTGGGCTGCAAAATTCGGCTTAGATCAGCGGCAAAGTTCGACGCGCAGCAAACCTCGGAAAACCTAACCACGATCAAGCAGCAACAGGGCTGATTGATGTTTCTAGGGGGTCATTATGCCAGGTCCCAAAGTTGTACAGGTCACAGGTGACACCGAAGTACCGGCCAGAGTCTCTGTCATTATCATCGGTGGCGGGATCATTGGCACTTCGGTTGCGCTGGAGTTGGCCGACCGGGGTGTCTCGGTCGCCCTTTGTGAGAAAGGCGGCATTGGTCACGAGCAGTCCAGCCGGAACTGGGGCTGGGTCCGCGCTGGTGATCGGGATCCTCGGGAACTGCCCCTTATGCTCCGTGCCCTGGAGCATTGGGATGGTATGGCGGAGCGCACGGGGCGCGATGTTGGCTTTACGCGATCCGGAATTGCTTTCGCCATTCATTCTGCGGGAGAGGCCGAGCAGCTCGCGCGTTGGCGAACGCAGGCAACGCAAATCGGTGTCAGCTCTCAGATGCTGTCCGAGCACCAATTCAGGGCAGCTTTTCCGGATGCTCCCCAAACAGGATTTGGCGGCATGGTCACACCGCTCGATGGTCGGGCGGAACCACAGAAGGCAGCGCCGGCCATCGCAGAAGCAGCACGGGCCCGCGGAGCAGCAATTCTCACGGAGTGCGCCGTGCGCGGCGTTGAGACCGCGGGTGGCACTGTAAGCGCCGTTGTTACGGAGCGGGGAACCATTGCCTGTGAAGCCGCCGTTATTGCCGGTGGCGCTTGGAGCAAGTTGCTGATCAGGGACCAAGGGCTTTATTTCCCGCAACTCCACGTCATGAATTCAGTTTTGCGGACAACTCCAGTTCAAGGCGGACCTGAAACAGCGCTTTGGACAGAAGATTTTGCCTTTCGTAAGCGTCAGGACGGAGGCTACACGATCGCAAATGGTTCAGCGAACATCGTGGATCTGGTGCCAGACAGTTTGCGGTATGGACTGCATTTTCATCGGCTGCTGCGTGCCAACTGGAAAAGCATGCATCTGCGCCTTTCCGGGCAGTTTCTCAAAGAAGTCCCAGCAGGTTTTGGCTGGTCGAGGGATAAACCCAGTCCTTTTGAGAAAACGCGTGTGCTAGATCCTCAGCCGTCGCGGCGCTTTACAAAAGGGCTGATGGATCAGCTTTCTCTGCAATGGCCGGTCTTTGCCAAGGCTGAAATTGCTCAGAGCTGGGCTGGTTACATCGACATGACGCCGGATGAAATTCCGGTCATTGCACCCATCATCGCCAGGCCCGGCCTGTTCTTGGCGTCGGGTTTCTCCGGCCATGGATTTGGAATTGGTCCCGGCGCTGGCGAACTGATGGCTGACCTCGTGATGGGACGGACACCCGTCGTGGACCCTTCAGCCTTTCGGTTTGAGCGATTTTCCGACGGATCGCCCGTTCAATTAATGACGGATGTCCTGCACTGATTGATCCTTGTTCTGAGGTCAGGCAGGGTTCTTTTCGCGAAAAGGAGACTGGTCCCATGGATAAAATCGAGCTTTGCTATCTCTCAGCGCGGGATGTGCTTGCGAAATTCGCCGCGAAAGATATTTCGCCGCTTGAGTATCTCGACACGCTGATCGAGCGCACCGAACAGGTAAACTCAGAGATTAACGCTTACACAGAAACCTTTTTCGACGAGGCCCGGCATCAGGCCAAACAAGCTGAGACAGCCTATGTGCAAGGAAAAGCCCGTCCTATGGAAGGCTTGCCCGTTGCGATCAAGGATGTTCACCGGATGGCGGGCAAGAAGACGACCCAGGGTTCCATCACGCTGAAAGACCATATCGACGACGTCTCTGACCCCATGATCGAACGAATGGAGGCGGCAGGAGCCATTTTTCATGCTCGGACGACAACGCCTGAATTTTGTCTTTCCGGGGTCTGCAACAGCAAGCTGTGGGGCGTGACGCGCAATCCATTCAATCTGGAGTTCGGTCCCGGCGGTTCATCAGGTGGCTCAGCGGCTGCACTTGCAGCAGGCATGACGCCTCTGGCAACGGGGACCGATATCGGCGGCTCTATTCGAATTCCAGCCAGTTCATGCGGATTGACGGGCTATAAGCCCCCACACGGCAGGAATCCTGATGGCCCGCCAGCCAATTTTGACCGCTATAATCACTGCGGTTTTCTGGCTCGGAATGTAGGTGATATCGCGCTGGGTCAGAACATTGTTTCCGGCCCCCATCCTTTGGACCATGACAGCTTGCGGGATCGCGTAGACGTGCCCTTGGCGCAGGGCGCTGCGCCGCTCCGGATCGCATTATCCATGGACTTGGGTTACGTGCCGCTGGATGACGACGTGCGCCAGAATACAATGGATGCGGTAGAGGCGCTGCGGGCATCGGGGTGCGTGGTGGAAGCGGTTGATCTCGATTGGGGGCCGTGGGTGGATGAAGCGTCTATGCGCTGGTTTACCGCCATGCACTTTGGACGGATACCCTTGTGGAAAGCCAAAGATCAAAGAGAGGTTCTGACCCACTATGCCACTGCTGCTGCTGATTTGGCGGCAGAATTGGGTCAAGATGACGTTGCACTTTCATGGGAAGCGCAGCACCGCATGTATCAGACCCTTGGCCCAGTGTTGGCGAACTATGACGTTCTTATCACGCCAACTATCTCAGTTGGGGCGGTGCGGGCAGAACATGATCCGGTTGGTCCAACGCTTGAGGTCGCAGGCTTGCGGGTGGATGGCGAGTATGGCTGGTTGCTGACCCATCAGTTCAACATGCAACACAATTGTCCGGTCATCAGCTTACCAACAGGCCGCGACCGATTTGGGGTTCCAACGGGCCTGCAGATTGTTGCTCCTACCTTCGACGATTTAGCGCTGTTCCGTGCGGCCTATACCTATGAGCACGCCATGGCTTCCGCGTTCTTGCCGCATGGCCGTCTGCCATTTTCAGACTGAAACAAGCCTACAAGAGGTTTTCCACCACTTTAACCAAACCGGCACATAACCGTAACAGAACGTTCATATGGGTTCGCCAAAACGCATAGTGGAAGGCGGGCAAATGGTTGCGCGCTTCTCAAGCACCTGATGCACACCAAACTTGGAGATATCCATATGCGTCTCGTTTCCGTCACTCTGGCAGGTCTGCTGATTGCTGGCACTGCCTCCGCGCAGCGCGCTGAAACCATTTCTATCGTTGGTTCTTCCACCGTATTTCCATTCGCAACGAAGGTCGCAGAAACCTTTGGTGAAACCACAGACTTCAACACGCCCGTCATCGAATCCACGGGTTCCGGCGGCGGCATGAAGCTGTTTTGCGCAGGTGTTGGTGTTGACCACCCAGACATTACGAACTCATCCCGCGCGATGAAGTCATCTGAGGCTGAAACCTGCAGCGCAAACGGCGTTGAATTCACGGAATTTGTTGTCGGCTTTGATGGTATCGTTGTTGCGAACTCCAATGACGCAGGCGTTCTGAACCTTTCCCGCGCGATCCTGACCAAGGCGCTGCTGGCTGAGGTTCCAAATGCTGATTGTTCGGCTTACGAGGAAAATGGCGCGATGACCTGGGCTGATGTCGACTCATCCCTGCCGGCGACCAAGATTGAAGTTCTGGGTCCACCAACCTCCTCAGGCACCCGCGACGCATTCGAAGAGCTGGTTTTCGAAACCGCACTGAAGGACATGGGGTGTTCCAAGGACATGATCAAAAAGGCGTCTGTTCGTGAAGATGGCCTCTATGTCGAGGCTGGCGAAAATGACACGCTGATCGTTGATCAGCTGGCGGCTAACCCCGACGCGGTTGGTATCTTTGGTTACTCCTTCCTCGCTAACAACGCTGACCGGATTCAGGGCGCGAACATTGAAGGCGTGGAGCCAACTTTCGAAAACATTGCTGCTGGTGACTACAAAGTTTCCCGCTCTCTGTTCTTCTACGTGAAAAACAACCACGTAGGCGTCATTCCGGGCATTGCTGAGTACGTCATCGAGTTCACGGCTGAAGAAGCATTTGGTCCTGGGGGCTACCTTGAGCCAATCGGCCTGATCCCTCTGCCAGAAGACCAGCGCATCGAAAATGCCGATAAGGCGTTCGAGCTCTAAGCTCCAAACGTAAACTGGTGTCCTGACGGTTCATCGGACACCAGATAGAAGAAGAGGCCAGCAACGCGACACCAAGCGCGTCCGCTGGCCTTTTTTGTGCGCTCATGGATCATTGACCCAGCCCATTCAGGCTGAGAAGTTCAGACCCAGCATCTTTCGGGTAAGGCATCCATGACTGAAACAGCAGACATCCTGATTGTTGGGGGCGGTATCATTGGTATCGCAACGGCATTGGAGCTCCAAATGCGCGACCCCTCGTCCGCGATTGTTTTGCTTGAAAAAGAAGCAGTGCCCGCAGCCCACCAGACCGGACACAACTCCGGCGTCATTCATGCGGGTGTTTACTACGCTCCGGGCAGCAAAAAGGCGCGATTCTGCCGCGAAGGGGTCAGAGCCACCGAAGAGTTTTGCACCGAGCACGGTCTGGCCTTTGATCGCGTCGGCAAGCTGATCGTCGCCACGGATGAGCGGGAGCTCGAAGGCTTGGAAAAGCTGGGACAGCGGGCGCGGGAGAACCAGATCCGAATTGAAGACGTGGATCAGCAGGGCGTTCGGCAGCTGGAGCCGCACATCAACGCAATCGCTGCGCTGCTTTCACCGACCACGGGCATTACCAACTACCGACGGATCGCCGAAGTTATGGCCGAGCTGTTCATCGCCCGAGGTGGG
>CALIBP010000030.1 GCA_938048165.1 uncultured Alphaproteobacteria bacterium
AGCGATGGGCAAATAACAGAGTTGAGAATTCACACTTACCCTTTCGACGACGAGAGAGGGCCATGCTTCGGTTTAGACGCATGCACAGTCTCCAAAAGTTCGCCTCAATCCACGCCTCATTTCACAATCACTTCAATTCACAAAGGTCACTCTCAAAACGCAGTACCTTCAAGCTAAACCGCGACACTGCTCTTACAGAGTGGCGCTCTCTTATTGCCTTACAGAATTCACGCTCCCAAGGCTTCTGATGCTTGAGCCGATTTGTCTGACAGCACCTGCTCGTTTGCCCAACCAGTTGTCGGGTGGTGAAAAACAGCGGGTCGCAATTGCCCGCGCCTTTGCCGCCGATCCCGAACTAGTGCTGTGCGACGAGGTGACATCGGCGCTGGACGTTTCGGTGCAGGCCGCAGTTCTGGACCTGCTCAACGAGCTTAAGGAAAAACAGGGTACGACCTATATTTTCGTCAGCCACGATCTGGCCGTGGTCAAGGCGCTGTCAGACCGTGTTGCGGTGTTGTATCAGGGGCGTCTTTGTGAAATTGGTCCGTCCGATCAAGTCTACACCACGCCTTCCCATCCCTACACTGAGGTCCTTTTGGGTGCGGTTCTGGAACCCGATCCCGACAAAGCACCGATCCTTTCTGCGGACGATGTGGTCGAACTGTTCCCACCTGCCTGTGGCTGCCCGTTCCAGCGTCGTTGCCCGCGCAAGATCGGAAGTATTTGCGACACCGAAACGCCACCATGGCAACGCTCAGCCAACGGCCACGCAATCCGCTGTCATCACGGAATGGATGATCTGGCAGCGGCACAAGTGGTTGAGGCAGCCGAATGACCGGGACTGGGAAACTAGACCTCGTCGGGTCCCGGGTTTCGGTTTCCATCAACGATGCAAGACAGGCCGCGCTGCGGGTTCTCGACTGTGCCGGATGCAAGGCGCAAACCGCGGGTGAAATCGTTGACCACCTGATCGACGCAGACCTCTGCGGCGTGGAATCCCACGGCATATTCCGCGCATTGCAATACGCATACGAATACCGCCGCGGTTATCTCCAGCCCAACGCCGAACCATCCTTGGATAGCACCCGGGCACCCAACCTGTATGTAGACGGGCACGGCGGCATTGGAATCACCGCCTTGTCACTGGCCGTGCAGGCCGGTATCGACGCCGCCCGCCGTTATGGCGTTACGGCGATCGCAGTGCGCAACACCGGTCATACAGGGCGTCTCGGCGCCTTTGCCGAAATGGCAGCAAAGGCGCGATGCCTGTTCATCGCCTGTGGAGGGGGTGCGCGCGAACGCTGGCGCATGGTTACACCCCACGGGGGCAGCAAGGCGGTCTTGCCGACTAACCCGTGGTGTCTGGGAATTCCCGGGGGCGAGCTTGGCCCGATCATTCTGGACTGTGCCACAGGTCAGATCGCAGGCGGCTGGATATACGCGGCGCGGCAGGCCGGGGCACTTCTTCCCGAGGGCGCGATCATAGATCACATGGGGCACCCGTCCCGGAACCCCGACGACTATTTTGCTGGCGGAGCCATCCTGCCAAAAGGTGGCGCCTTGGGATATGGTCTTGCCACAATGGCAGAGTTGATTTGTGACGCTATGCTTGGTCCGGCCACGGTTGAATGCAACACATTTGTTTTGATGGTCGATACCGCGCGCTATCGTGGACCAGGCTCGATGCAACAGGCGGCCGAGGAAATTCTGCAAGAGCTGCGCAATTGCCCCCCGGCAGAGGGTGTCGAAACAGTTCAGGTGCCGGGCGAGCGCGAACATGCTTTGCGGTCAGGGAAAACGAACCTAGACCTGCCGGCGAAAATCTGGGCGGCACTGTCAGAATAAACCGCCTTGCCCGACAGGGTGCTGAATATTAACGTCTGAGCCATGTCCAATCCAATATCCTTTCGCTATTTCAAAACGAGTGCTGAGATCATCCAACTCGCAGTTATGCTTTATGTGAGATTTCCACTGCCAATCGGGACCGCTTTTAGGACCACTTCCATATTTTAGGAACCGTATAACCATCTATATTTAAATAATATTTTAGAAAAGTATGGTTGCGCCCCACAGTGATAGCGAGACGGTCTCAAGAAGCATAGGTAAAATCGTTTAACATAGACGGGCGGCCCAGTGCTGTATCTCCGTCATCTTATTCAGCTCATCCCTGTACCCGGCACGTTAGGCAATATTCCTGCAAAAAATCAAGAGCTTATAGTAGCCCTTTGCTACTGATACTACCACCCACCTCTCATATCAGTGATATTTCCTTATTAACCTCAGTTGCTCATCTCAGGCGGGAATGTGTTCCCCTGTTTTTGCGGGATAAACAGAGAATTTGTCGTTTTTTGATATTTTGAAACGTTAAAATTAGGAGAAAACCCAATGTTTATTGGGGGTTTACAATCTAAACGCTTTAGCGAGCTTCTCTATTTCTTTAGAGGCTATAACCTTCCCTTCTGAAACAAAGTCTTCATGGTTTTTTGTTACCTGCTCGAGGTCATACAAGTAGTTCACCATGCAGCCCAATGACTGTAATTTGCCGTTCTCTGAGTTGTCAGCATCGCTGTGTATTTGTTCTACAATTGCTCCATTGCCTAAGTGGAAGCGTGCAACGGGATCAAGTGGTAAATTGTTGCGTGATTTTTCGTAAATCAAATAATGAGCAGCCAACGGACGCAAATCTGCTTCTTCATCAACAATCCAATCCGGATGAGATTTTTGTAGCCATTTAACTAATCCAGGG
>CALIBP010000031.1 GCA_938048165.1 uncultured Alphaproteobacteria bacterium
GCCCAATAGGGAGGCCCCGGACGAAACCTTGTCACAACGTGAACCATTCATACGCTGCAACGCCAAAGATTAGTGGTCTTGCGACCTCCCTGTTGTTGCGACAGCATCTAAATGATCAAAACACTCTTGCGTCACAAAATGTTCGAGTAGATCGTATCTTGGAGCAACGTCTTTTTAGGTGATTCGTATAATTTCTTGTGCATAAAGAGTACGACTTTCCCCAACTTCTGAACATTCCGTCCACAGGTTTACTCACAATACGGAGACGTATGGTTTGAGCGGGTTTCCGCGGGTTAGGTGCAAACCACTGATGCAGCTGAGGAATGTCCCCTTGGCTATTGAGATTGTGGGAATATTACCAACAGAATTGACTAGGGAAGAGTGAAGGGCTAAACAAATTGAAGAAGCGCGGGTATGACGCCAATTGCGCATCGAACGACAATACGGGAAGAGTGTAATGGACACCCGAGAGCGTCCGCTTTCTCCGCATCTCCAAGTTTATAAGCCTCAGCTGACATCCATCCTTTCAATTATGCATCGCATGACAGGCGTCGCATTGGCAGTGGGGACATTGCTTCTTGTTTGGTGGCTGGTTGCGGCATCCTTGGGCGGCGAGGCCTTTACAACAATACAAACAATTATTGGTAGCTGGTTTGGTCGATTGCTCCTGTTTGGCTGGACATTTGCTTTGTTTTATCACCTGTGTAACGGCATTCGGCATGTGTTCTGGGATATGGGCAAGGGATTCGAGTTGTCCTCCGCTTACCGGTCGGGCTGGATCGTGATCGGAGCGGCCATTGTGCTCACGATCTCTAGCTGGATCTGCGGGTATTATTCCATGGGGGCACTATAATGAGTTTACGCACCGATCTCGGAAAGGTTCGCGGCCTCGGTTCAGCCAAGGAGGGGGTTGCACATTGGTGGGCGCAAAGGCTGACTGCTATTGCGCTGGTGCCTTTAATGCTCTGGCTGGTGATTAATATCGCCCACCTTGCCGGCGCTGATGTTAAGGCGGTGCAGGCCTGGATTGCCAACCCGATAACCTCTGTCCTTCTTATGTTGATGATTGTCGCGGTGTTTCACCATATGCAGCTCGGACTGCAGGTTGTCATCGAAGACTATGTACATACTGAATGGTTGAAAATCGCTTCCATCATTGCCGTTAAGTTCGCGGCAATTGCCTTGGCAGCGATTTCGCTGTTTGCCATCCTTAAAATTGCGTTTGCAGGTTGATACTCCATGGCTAAATCCGGCAAGTCTTACGACATAATCGATCACACCTATGACGTTGTTGTGCTTGGCGCCGGTGGCGCTGGTCTCAGAGCGACGTTTGGCCTGGCCCTGCAGGGGCTTAAGACAGCCTGTATTACGAAGGTCTTTCCAACGCGCAGCCATACTGTTGCGGCTCAGGGCGGCATTTCTGCGGCGCTCGGTAATATGGGCAAGGATGACTGGCGCTGGCATTTTTATGACACGGTCAAAGGGGCTGACTGGCTCGGTGACCAGGATGCCATTGAATATATGTGTCGTGAGGCGATGCCGTCGGTGATTGAGCTTGAGCATTACGGCGTCCCGTTCTCGCGTACCGATCAAGGCGAGATTTACCAGCGTCCGTTTGGTGGCATGACCACCGAATATGGTGAAGGCCCGCCGGCACATCGTACCTGCGCTGCCGCTGACCGTACTGGTCATGCGATTCTACACACGTTGTATCAGCAATCGCTGCGTAATCAGGCGGAGTTCTTTATCGAATATTTCGCGCTGGATTTGATCCATGACGTCGATGGCAAGATTGCTGGTGTTATGGCGTGGAATCTCGATGACGGCACCATCCATCGTTTCCGGGCGCAGACCGTAATCGTCGCGACTGGTGGATATGGCCGCAGCTATTTTTCCTGCACCGGTGCGCATACACAAACGGGAGACGGTAGCGCGATGGTACTTCGCGCTGGATTGCCGCTGCAGGATATGGAGTTTATCCAATTCCATCCAACAGGGATTTATGGCGCCGGGGCGCTGATTACCGAAGGGGTGCGCGGTGAAGGCGGTTATCTGACAAACTCTGAGGGCGAGCGCTTCATGGAGCGTTACGCACCGCATGCAAAAGATCTGGCATCACGCGATGTCGTCAGCCGTTCTATGACGATTGAAATGAATGAAGGCCGTGGTGTTGGTCCGGAAAAGGATTACATCCATTTGCATATCGAGCATCTGGAACCCGAGGTTATCAACGAACGCCTTCCGGGTATTTCAGAAACCGCTCGTATATTTGCCAATGTAGACGTCACCCGAGAGCCGATCCCGGTTCTGCCGACGGTGCATTACAATATGGGTGGTGTGCCCACGAACTATCGTGGTGAAGCGTTGATCCCGGTGGGTGATGATCCTGACGTTGTTGTCCCTGGTCTGATGGCTGTCGGTGAGGCGGCCTGCGTGTCGGTACATGGCGCAAATCGGCTTGGCTCTAACTCGTTGCTTGATCTTGTGGTGTTTGGCCGCGCGGCGGCGGATCGTTGTGCTGAGATGCTGACACCGGGTGCGAAACAGGCGGAATTGCCGGCCGATGCCGGTGAGAACGCTCTTGATTGGCTGGATGATCGCCGTCATGGCGATGGTGATATGACAACGGCTGAAATTCGGCTTGAGATGCAGAAGACGATGCAGGCGCATTGCGCTGTGTTCCGTACCGAAGAGGTTATGGCTGAGGGCGTCGAGAAGATGGCCAAGATCTGGTCGCAGAAAGACAATCTCAAAATTGCCGACCGTGGCATGATCTGGAATTCGGATCTGGTTGAA
>CALIBP010000032.1 GCA_938048165.1 uncultured Alphaproteobacteria bacterium
ACCGGAATACCGCCCGGCATCTGCACGATGGAGAGCAGGCTGTCCTGGCCTTTTAACGATTTACTTTCGATGGGTACGCCAAGCACCGGAAGGGTGGTCATCGCCGCTGCCATTCCTGGCAGATGGGCGGCCCCACCGGCACCGGCAATAATAACAGCAAGCCCCCGATCCCGTGCCGAGCGCGCATACTCATAGAGCCGATCCGGCGTCCGATGCGCCGAGACCACACGACATTCGTGTGGCACATCAAGCGCGGTCAGAATTTCCGCCGCATTTTCCATTGTCGGCCAATCGGACGTACTGCCCATGATAATGCCGACGCGGGCGGCGCCTTTTGGGGACGCGTCATTTTCAGGATTTTCGGACACTTGAGACCTCTTCCGTGAATAGGGGCCCTGTTTTATACGGCTCATTTATAATTGTGGAAATTGATAATTGTAATTTTATCGATCAGTCGGGCGATGCTCGCGGCTCGTTTCTCGCAAAGATGAACCGCCGCCCAGGCGACCGTCATAATGATCCAGGGCATCGCCGGAAAATGAAACCGGCTTTGCCCAAAGAAGACCATCGCGATCAAGGTGAGGTAGCCACAAAACACATAGCCGAAAAGAGGCCAGGGCCATGCGGTTTTCTTGCGGTTTCGCCAGAGCGGAAATATCGCTGCGATGAATCCCAGGATCAGAACAAAATAAAATGCCTGGTTTAGGATACGCGCGCCCCGGAACAGGGAGTGGTATTTTTCGTAGTTCTTGAACCCCGACTGGTATGACCATTCCCCTTCGCCGTCAGGGCCCCAGAAATGAAATATCTTTAACGGCATGAGGGCGAGAAACGACCCGGGATTGGTTTTGATCCAGTCGATGGCGAGCTGGCGTGCCCGTTTGTCAGCGGCGACCTGATCCTTGACCGAGAAGTTATGTTGTTCACGCAATGAGGCGGCAGCACTATAACGACCATCCGCCTCCGGGTTGTTGCCGGATAGTAAATTGGCGCCACCATTTGTGGAAACGAGTACAAGATCGCCAAACACGACGGTGTTGCGGATTGCCCATGGCACCAGGACACTCGCCATTAATATATAGACCAGACTGATGCGCCCGATTACGGCCCAGCGCTGCCTCCGCCCATCGGCGGTGAACAACCATAGAAGCGCGAGAAAACCCGGTACGAATACCGATTGTGGTTTCGTTAGCGCCATGAGACCAAACACCAGCCCAGCCGCTATCAGGCATGAAGCTGTCCGCCGCACCACGAGCAAATAGCTACCGAGCAATATCAGGAAGGTGAAATAGGTTTCGGTCAGAATTAGCGGCACATAGGCAATATTGTTTGGATAAATTGTAAGCAATGCCACAGCCAGTGCAGCGGCTCGGTCGTTTTGGAAAAAATGACGGGTTAGCGCATGAACGAGAAAAAAACTGGCCGCGGCGCAAACCAGATTTGCGATCCCACCAACAATCTGTGACGGGCCAAGTAGCCAGAATAGAGCGCCGAGAAACCCTGGATAGCCGACCGGCCAATAGGCCGTTGGGTACCCGCCCTCTGAATAACCTGCACCGGCGGCGATCCCTGCTGCACGACTGAGATACCATGCGGCATCGGATCCCATTTCCAGTGGGATCAACAGAGTGAGAGAGCGCAGCAGGAGGAATAGACCGAAGCACCAAAATACAAACTGGGGATGGTCGAGCAGATGAAGGATTGAGCTTGATGGTCCACGTGATAGCTGAATTGCCTGTCGCCGCGTGGTATTGGCCATCTCAGGAAGTCCTGTACTTTATTTTACTGCGAAACCGCCTTTGGCAACCCGGCAGTAAATATAGCGAGTGTCCCCACGTCCACCTCTCGGGCGCAGGTTCATATTTCTAAATGTCCGACAGGTGTTTAGCAAATTTTTGCGCCGGCCCCGATAGCCTTATGGATAAAACAATGAGAATATCGCTCCAACGACAATTCACTTGGGAGCAAGAATAATGAGAAATACGCTGGATGGCGGCGAGGCGATTGTTGAGGCCTGCCGCAGGCTTGAATGCAAATACATCCTGTCATCGCCGGGAACCGAATGGGCGCCGGTCTGGGAGGCGATGGCCAATCAGAAGCAGTCGGGCAATAACGGCCCGGTGCTGATGGATGTCTGGCATGAGACTCTCGCGGTCGATATCGCCATGGGCTACACGATGGTCACCGGCGAGATGCAGATGGTTCTGCTGCACGCCGGAGCCGGGCTGCTGCAAGGCAATATGGGTATTCATGGCGCATTCTGCGCAGGCATTCCGATGGTGGTGATCTCGGGTGAGTCGATGACCTATGGCGAACAGCCCGGTTTTGATCCGGGGGCGCAGTGGATCAACAATCTCAGCATCGTCGGCGGTACGACACGGCTGGCTGAACCGATTGTGAAATATTCCAATGTCGCGGGTAGCCCTTATACGGTTTATGAGACCATCATCCGTGCCGGTGAAATTGCCCAGCGCGCGCCGACCGGTCCGACCTATCTGTCGGTCTCTACCGAGACGCTGATGGATGAATGGAATATGCCGGACAATGCGCGGACTGTGCCGGCTGCACCGCGTATGCTGACCGCGCCGGAAGATATTGAAAAGCTCACCATTCAGCTCGCCTCTGCCAAGATGCCGGTCGTGTTGACCGAAGCCGCCGGGCAGGATGTCGAAGCCTATCAGGCGCTGCTCGATCTTTGTGAGGAGCTGGCGTTGCCGGTGGTCGAGAATCCCGGAGCGTTATTCTCGAATTTCCCCAAGGATCATCCGCTGCATCAGGGCCACAACTTCAAACAGTTCTGGGATGATGTTGACCTGGTAATGGTGATTAGGATGCGCGCACCCTGGTATCCGCCAAGTGACCGGCCACCGAACGCGACCATCGCAATCATTGACGAAGATCCGCATCGTATCTCGATGGTCTATCAAAGCCATCAGGCCGATATGTATCTCGAAGGCGATGTTGCGCAGACCCTGCGGGATGTGGCAGCTGCCATGCGGAAACGCGGTATTGACGCTGATGTGGTTGAAGCACGTCGCGCGGCCTGCACGGAACGGCATGATGCGCTGATGGCAAAACGTGCAGCGGAACATGCCGAGGCCCGCAAGAGCACACCGATTGATCCGGTGTGGCTGTGCGCCTGTATCGGTGAAACGATGCCCAAGGGCACGACCTATGTCGATGAGGTTACCACCCATACCGGCCTCATC
>CALIBP010000033.1 GCA_938048165.1 uncultured Alphaproteobacteria bacterium
AACGTCCTGTAGGGCACGCCGCGCCTCATTTTCGGTCGCCAGCGCCCTGGTGCGGTTCTCTTCGCAATCATCTGCGGTTTTACGGGCGGCTTCCAAATCACCGCGCAGTTTTTCCATCTCGGCTGTGAATTCGGCACCCGCCCCCTGTTCGTCAATAGTGGCCTGGGCGGCGTCGCGCTCCTTCTTCAGCTCTTCGAGACGCTGCGCGATACGCGTACGGCGAACGTCTGCTTCGCTTAAACGTCTGTTTAGCGCTTCGTGTCGGGTTTCGTCTGCGGCGATTCCTTGAGAAACCTCGGTGAGGTTTTGTTCAAGACGACTAACATCGGCATTGGCGGTGTTCAGCACTTCCTTGGCCGCGGTAATGTCCTGCTCCTGATTTTCCTCGGCTTGTTCGAGCGCCGCAATTTCGCCGGTCAGGCGGATAAGGGCGGCTTCTGCATCTTCTTTGAGGCTGATCTCACGATCTCTGTCGCCTCTGATTTGGGCAATCCGCGAAACGACCTCTTGATGCTCGGCCTCAATCCGCTTTTCTTCTTGTTCCAGCTCATTGCGGGCAATGATCAACCTTTGCAACGCCGCCGCTTCGCGCGCTTCCGCTTCCCGCAGCGAGGGCACCGCGTTGGCCGCTTCGGTTGCCACTGTCGTCGCACCAGCGACTTGCTGGGTGAGGGTTGCAACTGCTTCTTCTGCCTTCGTCATCCGCTCGATAGCAGCATCACGTTCAGCATTGGCTTCGGACCATTGATGATGAATGGCGATAGCCTCAGCGCGCCGGATATGATCGCTCAAATTCCGATACCGGGTCGCTTGCCTTGCCTGCTTTTTGAGGCCTTTGAGTTGTTCCTCAAGAGCGCCGAGGACGTCATCCAGCCGTTCAAGGTTGGTCTCCGCCGCGCGTAACCGCAATTCGGCTTCATGGCGCCGTGAATGCAGTCCGGTTATCCCGGCGGCTTCCTCCAGGAGGTGGCGTCGGTCTGTTGGTTTCGCGGCAATCAGGGCACCGATGCGTCCCTGACTGACAAGCGCCGTTGAACGCGCACCAGAGGCGGCATCAGCGAACAGCGTTTGAATATCCCGGGCCCGAACGTCGTTGCCATTAACCCGGTAGTTTGATCCGTTGCCTCGCTCAATCCGGCGGCTAACATCAATTTCATCACCGGTATTATATTGTGGCGGCGCATCGCGTTCGGCGTTGTCCAGCGACAGAACAACTTCGGCGATATTGCGGGGCGGGCGTCGATCCGTGCCGCCAAAGATGACATCTTCCATACCCCCACCACGCATCTGCTTGGCAGAGGTTTCACCCATTACCCAGCGCAGGGCCTCGACAAGGTTTGATTTACCACAGCCGTTCGGGCCGACCACACCGGTCATCCCCGGCTCGATCCAAAGCTCGGTGGGGTCAACGAACGACTTGAACCCGGTGAGTTTTAGTTTGGTAAATTGCACTTGTTACAGGCTCCTAAACGACGCGTCTTCTATTTTAACAACTGGTCAACGACTGCCCGCAACTGTTCAATGGTCAGCCCACCGCTATATCTCTTGCCATTAATAATGACGGTTGGCGTGGCGTTGATGCCAAACTTCTTGTCACCATCAAGGCGCTGCTGGACAACCGCATCGGCGACTTTTTTGTCTTTGATACATTCATCAAACTTTGCTTGTGACATGCCACCAAGCCGAGCGATTCGAGACAAGGCCGCAAGTGGATTTGTGTCGCGGGCCCAGGTCGCCTGTTGGGCGAACATCACATCGATGAAGGCGAAGTATCTGTCTCGCCCGGCACAGCGCGCTATCATGGAACCCGACAGCGCTAGTTGATCGAGCGGAAAATCGCGATAGACCAGTTTGACTTTGCCGGTTTCGATATATTCCTTTTTAACAGCGGGCAGCGTGTTCTGATGGAATTGCGCGCAATGCGGACAGGTCAGAGAGGCATATTCGACCAGAGTCACTGGCGCAGCCTCCTTGCCGAGAACAAAGTCGTCTTTGGTTAATTCGACCTTATCGAATGAGGCGTCGGGTTTTGGAGCCTCAACCTTTGCCGTTGCGGCATTGGCGGTCGCCGTTGCCGTTGGTTTTCGGGCCGCGCTTTGCGAGCTTTCGTTATCGCCAATAACGCCCTTGATCGAAACAATTGCGCCGATAGCGACCATGCCACCGACAACATATACCCATATATTCCGCATTTATTCCTCCTATCCACAAGATATAGCGTAAATTACGGTCCCTGGTCCAGCGTTGGTTGCGGCTGGAGAGACCTATTCAGAATTATTTGATTTCCTTGATTTCAGGGCAGCACGGTCGCGTATGACCGCTTTGCCTAGTTTGTCGAGCGCCTGTCGCAGGTCAGGTTCAGAAATGACACTGGTTTCCGATTCGATTCTAGCGACTTGATCTGGATCCGGCTCGGAAAGCTCTGGCCTATCAGTCCGAGATTTTTTAGGCGTGAAAGAGGCCTGGGAGATTGAAAGTCGTGCGACAGCAGGATAGCCGAAGTAAGTGTTAATCCGTTGTAGAATGGACGGCTCCTGATGCTGAATCTGTAATGCAACCGATCCAGAGGCGGCAATAT
>CALIBP010000034.1 GCA_938048165.1 uncultured Alphaproteobacteria bacterium
TCACGCCCCATCTCCTCGTGAATTTCTGCCCGGGCAGACCAGCGCGGCAGCCAATCCTCCCAATTCACCAGCCCGTCGGTGGCTTCCTGAAAGTCCGCGAGCGGCACACCGCTGGTGATAAAACGCGGCGTGAAGTTACTGATGACGGTCTCAATTTGCGGCGCGCGAGCAACCATTCCTTCCTCCCTGAAACACGCTTCTTTATTAAACAGAAAGATGCCGCGCCGCTCACCCCCTGACAAGGCCCCGACCATAGGTTACGATTTTCGTGAATAGACAGCAGGGGTACCAAGTGACAACAACGCTTATCACCAATATCGGCGAGTTCTTTACCGGGGATCTGAAAGCGCCCGAAGCAGATGTCTCGACCCTGCTCATCGAAGGTGACCGGATCAAAACGCTCAACCCACCTGCCGATACCGAATGTGATAAAGCCATCGATGCCGAAGGGCTGGCTGTGCTGCCAGGTTTGGTCGATGGTCATATCCATCCGGTTTTTGGCGAGTGGACGCCGACCCAAAATACCCTCGGCTGGATCGGCAATTATATGCATGGCGGCAGCACGACGATGATTTCGGCAGGCGAACTTCACACGCCCGGACTGGATTACAACGATCTTACAGCCGACCTTGTAACATCGCTCGCTGAGGTTACCGCTGCCACAACCGGTCGTATCCGCTGGAGTGATGTCAAAGTCCACGCTGGAACCGCACTCCTCGTTCCCGGCATGACCGAAAAGCATTTCGACCGGCTCGCCGACGCAGGATCAATTGTGGTAAAATTTATATTTTTCCCGTTGGAAGAAAATCGTGAGGAAGCCATCCGCTATACGGCGATGGCTCGGGAACGCGGCATCCGTACCAAGGTCCATACCGGTGGCGTTTCACGATCCGGATCGAGTCAGATATGCGGCTTCGACACCTTGTCCTGGTTGCAGCCCGATGTCGCGGCGCATGTATCCGGCGGACCGATCCCCATGTCAGACGATGATCTCGACAAACTGGTCGATAATACCGAATTTGCCCTGGAGGTCTGTTCGTCAGGCAATTACCGCTCGACCTATATGGTTGTGCAGCGGCTCATGGAACAAGGACGTCTGAGTCGCTTGACGATGGGAACCGACACACCAGGGGGCACCGGTGTCATCCCACGCGGCATGCTGCGCAATATCCTGTTCCTGTCTTCGATTTGCGAAATGACCCCTGCCGATGCCGTAGCCGTTGGCACCGGTAATACAGCGAAAGCCCACGGGCTGGATGTAGGCATCCTTGAGGAGGGGGCCCCGGCTGACTTGCTTATCGCGGGACCAGTCAAAGGATCAGCAGGATCCACGATGGCCGATGCTATCGCGCATGGCGATCTACCGGGTATTTCATTCGTGATCATCGATGGAGAAGTCATTGTCGAGACCCGCAGCGAGCAAACGCCACCTCCGATGGAGATCGCCCATTTTATGGACACCCCCGGCTGTCCCTATTGTTGAGTTTTAGAAAAGGAAGTTACCCATGGAAGACGTCACCGGCCTAATCCGTGAGTTGGTCATTGCAAACCGAATTCTTGCCCGCGAAGGCGTGGTCGATGCGTTCGGCCATATCAGCGTTCGTAATCCAAATAACCCGGAGAGCTATTTCATCTCGGTGTCGCGCGCGCCGGAACTCATTACGGTCGATGATATTGTCGAATTCCGGCTCGATGGTGAACCGATCGGCGATCTAAAGGGTCGTACTCCCTATGGCGAGCGCGCAATTCATGGCGGCATCTATGAAATCCGTACTGATGTTAATTCAGTCGTGCATAATCACTCACAGGAAGTCGTTCCCTTTGCCGCAACAAACACCTTGATCCGCCCCCTCCTGCACATGAGTGCGCCAATGGGTGCCCACGTACCGATTTGGGATATTCGCGATAATTTTGGCGAGACCAATCACCTAGTTGTCACCATGGAGCAAGGCCGGGACCTCGCGGCAACGCTGGGTGAAAACGCCTCAGCGCTTATGAAACGGCATGGCTGTGTCTGTGCACGACGCAATATCCGTGAGGTCGTCATGACCGCAGTCTACCTGCAGGCCACTGCCAAAATGATTATGCAGGCCAAGCTTCTCGGCGGCGAGATTGACTATTTGACGCCAGCAGAGGTCGATCTGTGCAACGTAAACCAACTCGGACCGTTGGGACTAGACCGTGCCTGGGAATATTGGGTAATGCGGTCTGGCTTTAAGGACTAAGAAGCCTGTTGGCGGAGATATTCCGCTTCGTTTACCGGCTTGCCATCGATCACTGTCGGGCCATCCCCAACGAGAGTCGTCCGGCGCATAATGCGCGGCTCCGTTTCATCCCAGGACCGCCCACGATGCATAACACGGCGATTATCCCACATCACGAGATCACCCACCGTCCACTTATGACGATAGACAAATTGCGGCTGGGTGGTGAAGGCGAGTAATTCTTCAAGAAACTGCGTGCCTTCTTCCGGGTCTTCGCCATAAACCTCACCGGCATGCGACCCGAGAAACAGATTCTTGCGCCCTTTGGGATCATGTGTGCGGACGACGGGCTGCGGTACTGGTTTCAATGAGACACCTTCTTCGGCGGTGAAGGTCGTGAAGCCGGTTTTAATCCGCGAGGTCATCAGACTATGACCTGCCACCATATTCTCCGCCCGTCTTTGACGCTCCGCATCAAGCGCTTCCCAACCGGCGCGCTCATCGGCAAATTCCGTTTCACCATCCTTGCTGGCGACAGTTTCGGCATAGAGAAGTGAATATTTTGACGGGATCGCCCTGAACGATGCATCTGAATGCCAAAGCTGATTTGCCCGATTATATTTGGCCCGCTCACTATCCGGCGCGAGTAATTCACCGTCTGAGCCAAGGTTTGAAGCATCAGCGAATTCCGCCCGTAGCCGCCGTTTACGGCCTTTTTGATAGGTTACTTCAAGCTCACCAAACTGCCGACTAAACGCCATGTGCTGTTCTTCATCCAGTGTTTGCCCTGGAAACAGCAATACGCCGTAATCATCAATAGCCTCGATGATCGCCCTGACATCATCAGGTGCCTTCGATTGCCTTGCATCGACACCATGAACGGCTGCAAAAAAAGTCTGGCCTAGTTTCTCAATAGTTATTGGCATTCGTCACTCAGTGGTTTGTTCCCAATCCTTATAGCAAATATTTTCGCTGCACGCCCTTTCTCTAAGGGCCACAAGGGTTGAAACTGTCCAAAGTAAGTCAAGAACGAACAATAGGGTATACAACTAACCATGGCAGAATCCGAAAGCGGTATCGGCGCGTGGATTCCCCGTTGGGAAGATCACCGTCTTCTAACTGGACAGGGCCGCTACACCGACGACCATAATTTGGACGGACAGCTCCACGCAGTCTTCGTGCGCTCGCCCCATGCCCATGCGGCGTTTGGCAATATCAAAGTAACTGCAGCCCAGACCATGGAAGGTGTTATCGCGATCTATAGCGCTGCTGACCTCGAAGCCGATGGCATCAATGTTTTACCGTCCGACGTGGCCGAACGCGGTCCGCTTTATCCCAATAAAGACGGCACGTCGATGCCCAGCCCTCCCTACTATCCCTTGGCTCGCGAAAGAGTCCGGCATGTCGGTGATGCTGTCGCCGTCGTCATCGCCGAGACGCCCGAGATCGCTGCCGAAGCCGCTGAGAAGGTGCAAGTCGAGTACAAGCTGTTGCCCGCGGTGACCGATACGGCCGCTGCCCGTGAGGACAACCAGCCACAGCTCTGGCCCGAGGCACCGAACAATACCTGTTTTGACTGGGTCGCCGGCAACGAGGCAGCTACAGATCAAGCGCTTGCCGACGCAGCACACGTCGTGACCGTAGAAGTTATCGATAATCGTGTGGTGATTTGCTTTATGGAACCGCGCGGCATCCTCGCAGACTTTGATACCGAAACAGAAAAATTCACACTGCACATCGGCTGTCAGGGAGTCCATGTCACCCGCGACCGGCTTTCCTTCACCTTAGGGATCGACCCCGACCAGATCAGGGTGATTTCCCGCGATGTCGGCGGCGGTTTCGGATCGCGTTCTTTTACTTATCCTGAGTATGCAGTCGTCACGTGGGCGTCTCGCAAACTGGGACGACCTGTAAAATGGCTAGCGACCCGAGCTGAAGATTTCACGACCGCAAACCAGGGCCGCGATTACATCATGCGCGGCACGCTTGGGCTCAACGAACAAGGTGATTTCCTCGCGCTTAAGGTTTCAGGTGTCTGCAGTCTAGGCGCCTATCTCGCGGGCAGCTCTCC
>CALIBP010000035.1 GCA_938048165.1 uncultured Alphaproteobacteria bacterium
GGATTTGACACAGCAGCAGCAGATCGCTTTCAGTGAACATTACGGCGAAGTTGAGGTTCATCTTGCCAAGGATCATCTGCATCCCGAAACCGACAAGGTTATTCTGATTTCCAACAAGCAAGTCGATGGCCGTTATATCGGGGCAGTCTCGGCGGGAGATTACTGGCATTCTGACCTGTCCTGCCAGGCGCGGCCCAATCTGGCGTCGTTTCTGCTGGCCAAAGAATTACCAGCAGAGGGCGGCGATACCGGGTTTTGCAACCAGTACAAGGCGCTTGAGACGCTTCCCGATGATTTGCGGCGGAAGATAGAGGGGCGCAACGGCATCCATACGTTTAACCGAATGCGTAATCCACGTGTGAAAGTGCCGGAGATGCATAAAGGTGACGCCCAGATGCGCTATGCCGACCGGGCACCACCGGATGGTATTCACCCGATTATTCGCACTCATCCCGAAACCGGTCGTAAGGCACTATATGTCTCGCATCGCTTTACGGTGGGCATTGAAGATATGCCGGATGAGGAGTCGTGCCCCATCCTCGATGCAATCTTTGAACACCAGCTCAATGAAGACCTGATCTACCGCCACAAATGGCGGCTTGGCGATATGATCATGTGGGATAATCGCTGTACCACACATCATGCCTATGGCGGTATTCCGGCAGGACAAATCCGCCATATGCACCGCACGTCGCTAATTGGTGACGTACCGTTTTAACAATGGCGTTGCCGAAATTTGGTCGTCCGTAATGTGTCTGACATGGACCCCGGATCAAGTCCGGGGTGATAATCGCGGTGCTGGTAGGAATTTATAGTGCGTTGACGCCTCACCTTTCGTCACCCCGGACTTGCTCCGGGGTCCAGAAACGTCTCTGGAGTGTCGGTATTATTGCCGTTAAAGTTTCGGACGGAATATGAGAAAACAACAAATGCACATAACCCGTCTGTCTGATGCTCTTGGTGCTGAAGTTACTGGTGTCGATGTTAGTGACATTGATGATGCCGAGTTTGCCGAAATTCATGCGGCCTTTCTCGACTATCAGCTATTGGTGTTTCGCGATCAGACGCTGGACCCGGAACCGCATATAGAATTTAGCGAGCGCTTTGGTCCCATTGAAACGCGCCCCGACCGGCCCTTTACCTTGCCGGGCTATCCAGAGGTCAGCGTGTTGTCTAACCGTATCGTTGATGGTGAACCGGTTGGGGTGATCAGTGCCGGAGACTTCTGGCACACCGACCTGTCCTTTGGCGAGATACCGTGTCGTGCGACATTTCTGCATGCGCTGGAAGTCGCGGAGGAGGGCGGCGATACCGAATGGTCCAACATCTATACCGCCTATGACACGCTGTCAGATGACATGAAGGAGCGGATCGCTGACCTGCGCTGCATTCATGTTTTTGACCGGCGGCGCAACCGGCGGGCCCAGGTTGATAAGCAGTTCGCTGACAAGGCCGACGAGGTCTATGGGGTTCCCGTTCAAGACGCAGTGCACCCGATGGTGCGGCATCATCCCGAAACCGGGCGTAAGTCGCTCTATATTTCACCGCGCTTTGTCGTTGGGATTGAGGGCATGGATGATGATGAGGCACAGCCATTGCTTGACGAATTATTCGCGCACCAAATCCGGCCTGAATTCCGCTATCGCCATAGATGGCGTCAGGGCGATTTACTGATGTGGGACAATCCCTGCCTGATTCATATCGGGCGCGGGAACATCAAACCGCCGGGTATTCGCCATATGCACCGCACCATGGTGTTGGGGGATCGACCGCATTAAACGCAGAAATTCTCCCTGGATACCCGGATCAAGTCCGGCAATGACAGGTTCTTCTTTTTGTTCGTCATACCCGGACTTGATCCGGGTATCCAGAGCGGTAGGGAACGAAATGGTGCCTTACATGTCGGACCACTTGAACCTCCCCACCTGACTGTGCGAGCATCAATCTGACTCGGCAGCACAGGGAAATTTGACATGGCTAATAATGAAGATCGCGGACACGAGCATTCGCATGACCATTCCCACGGTCATTCTCACGAACATGGCGAGATGTCCGAACTCTCGAATACGCAGCTGCGGGTTCGGTCTCTTGAGACTGTGCTGGCCGAGAAGGGCTATGTCGATTCCGCGGCGCTCGATGCCATCGTCGAAGCCTACGAGACCCGCATTGGGCCGCAGAACGGTGCGCGGGTTGTCGCCCGGGCTTGGGCAGATCCAGAATTTCGTGCGGCACTCCTCGAAGATGCGTCGACGGCAGTCAATACAATGGGCAATGTCAGTCCGGTTGGCAGCCATCTGATTGCAGTAGAGAACACCGCTGAACGGCATAACATGGTCGTTTGCACCTTGTGCTCCTGCTATCCGTGGGAAGTGCTGGGGCTGCCGCCGACCTGGTATAAATCCGCCCCCTATCGCTCGCGGGCCGTGCTGGAGCCGCGCGCGGTATTATCTGAATTTGGTGTTTCTCTGCCGGAGGAGACTGAAGTTCGGGTGTGGGATTCAACGGCCGAGACACGCTATATCGTTATTCCGGAGCGACCCGAAGGAACCGAAGGCTGGAGTGAGGAGCAACTCGCGGCACTGGTCACGCGTAACTCGATGATCGGCACGGGTCTGGCGCAACGCCCCGATGAGATCGCGGGGGATAGCTGATGTCCAACTCGATTCACGATATGGGCGGCATGCACGGGTTTGGTCCGGTGGAAGAGGAACCCAATGAGCCGGTCTTTCACACCAAATGGGAAAGCCGTGTTTACGCCATGAACCGCGCAATGGGGCCGCTGCGTCTGTGGACCATAGATGAGGGGCGTGCCGCACAGGAAGCCCTGCACCCGGCAGTTTATGCCAATGCCAGCTATTACCAGCGCTGGCTTCTCGGGCTGGAGGCGCGCGCTTTGCAGCATGGGCTGGTCACCAAGAATGAGCTCGCCGCCGGCAAGGCGCTTGAAGAAAATGATCGGCCCAACCGAATTTTCAAGGCAGAGGACGCTGCCAATCTTACGCGCGCCAGTTTTGATCGTGAACCGCAGGGCGAACCTGTTTTCAAAGCCGGTGACAATGTGCGAACGCTTAATATCAACCCGCCGGGCCACACGCGCCTGCCACGCTACGCCCGCGATAAAATCGGCGAAGTCGAAGCGGTGCGTGGCTGTCATGTTTTTCCGGACTCCGTCGCGAACGGTAAAGGTGATGACCCGCAATGGCTTTATACGGTCGTGTTTGATGGTCAAACGCTGTGGGGAGCTGACGCCGAGCCGGGTCTGAAGATCTCTATCGAGGCGTTTGAGCCCTATATCGAAGCGATATGAACGAGCCCGATGCTGCGGCAGAGGCGCTTGATGCGCTGCCGGAAATTCCTCGAGATGATGACGGCCCTGTCTTTCGCGAGCCATGGGAGGCACAGGCCTTTGCCATGACACTGCGGCTCTATCAGCAAGGCCTGTTCACCTGGCCAGAATGGGCAGAGACACTAACGGCAGAAATCAAGCGGGCGCAGGATGCCAGTGATCCCGATCATGGTGATACCTATTACCATCACTGGCTCAATGCGCTGGAGCGCTTGGTTGCAGAGAAGGGTGTCGCGGATGAGAGGGCACTCAATCGATATCAATCTGCCTGGCGTCATGCTGCAGAGCGCACCCCCCACGGTGAACCCATTGAACTCGAGAAACGCGACTTCGCCGATTGAAGCGTCCGTAGTAGCGGCCAGCGCGTCATCGTTCTAAACTGATCATGAAAATGAATTTATAGGGAGAGATATCATGACCGCGGATAGCGACATGCTCGATGCGATATTTCGCGAGGGCCGCACCTATGATGCGTTTCTCGATAAGCCCGTGCCAGAATCCTTGCTGCAGGAGGCTTATGACCTGGCAAAAATGGCGCCGACCAGCGCCAACTGCCAGCCGATGCGGATTTTGTTTCTGACATCGCGTGAAGCCAAGGAACAGCTTGCGCCAATGCTGTCTTCGACCAATAGGGACAAGACGGTGGCCGCTCCAGCGGTGGCGATTATCGCGCATGACCTGGCTTTTTACGACAATTTGCCAAAGCTCTATCGTATTCCCGGGGCCGAGAAATGGTTCATGGGTCAGGATGGGCTGATCGAGGAAACCGCGTTCCGCAACGGAGCCCTGCAGGGGGCGTATTTCATGTTGGCGGCGCGCGCCCTTGGACTCGGTGTCGGGCCGATGTCTGGTTTTGACAACGCGGCGGTCGACGAGGCGTTCCTTGCCGATACGAGCTGGCGGTCGAATTTTATCTGTAATCTCGGTTTTGGTGACGACAGCAAGGTCCCGGCGCGGGATGGTCGGCTCGATTTTGCTGAAGCCTGCAAGGTGGTCTGAGTTCGATGGATGGTGCTCTAACGCCGGAAAAGGCGGTCCGCAGTTTTGATCAGCACAAGCTCAAGCTCGGGTTGTTCGGGCTCAACTGTTCTGGCGGTCTTTCCGCAACATTGGTACCGGAACGCTGGGAGGGAACCTGGCAGGAAAATCTGGCGATTGCGCAGATGGCCGATGAGGCGGGGCTCGATTTTCTGCTGCCGCTGGGCCGCTGGAAAGGTTATGGCGGCGAGACTGATCATAATGGTGGCAGTCTGGAAACACTGACCTGGGCGTCCGGTATTCTCGCGGCAACCAAAAAAATTATGGCGTTTGGCACGGTGCATGTGCCGCTATTCAATCCGATTGTTGCGGCAAAGCAGATGGTGACCGCCGACCAGATTGGTGGTGGACGCTTTGGGTTGAATATCGTCTGTGGCTGGAACCTCAACGAGTTTAATATGGCCGGGGTCGAGCTTAATGCCCATGAAGCGCGTTATGAACAGGGGCAGGAATGGGTCGATATTGTCACCAGGGCCTGGATGTCTGATGAGCCGTTTGATTATGACGGCACGCATTATTCAGTCAAAGGCGCGTTGATGAAGCCGAAACCGGTTTCCGGTGATCGGCCGCTGGTGGTGAGCGCGGGCAATTCTGATCGCGGACGCGAATTTGCGGCGCGCAATTCCGACATGATGTTCACCGGCATCCGTGTTGATGTGGATGAGATCAGCGACGATATCGCGCCGTTAAAGGCACAGGCGAAATCCTATGGCCGTGAAATCGGCATCTTCACCAACTGCTATGTGGTGTGTCGTCCGACCCGGAAAGAAGCCGAGGATTATCACGATTATTATGCGCTGGAGATGGCAGATCACGGCGCGGTCGATAATCTGATTGCCGGGCGTAGTGCACGAGGCCGGTTCGATGAACTGCCGGAAGCTATGCTGCGTAATTTGAAACAGCGCGCAGGGGGTGGTAACGGCGCTTATCCAATTGTTGGTGACGCCGATGATGTAGCGTCGTTGCTGATTAAACTGAACGCTGCCGGTATCGACGCCTTTGCCATGGGCATGGCGAACTATCTCGAGCATTTCCCGTTTTTCCGCGACGAGGTCTTGCCGCGCCTGGAAGAGGCTGGCGTTCGTTAGCGTTTATACGTCAATCATTTCCTGTATAGCCGGATAATCCAGCTTGCCGGTGCCGAGTAATGGCAGTTCATCGACGATTTGGACGGTGCGCGGGATCATGATCTCGGCAACACCTTCTGTCTTGGCATAATCGAGCATTTGCGCGCGGTCGGCGCCTTTCATATCGGTGAGCAAAATGATCTGCTCGCCTTTCTTGTCATCGGGAATGCTGACAGCGGCATGCATCTGGCCAGGCCAGATCGCGCTGGCATAGCCTTCCACAGCTGTGAGGGAGACCATCTCGCCGGCAATCTTGGCAAAGCGTTTCGCGCGGCCGAGGATGGAGACATAGCCATTGCGATCAATGTTGACGATATCGCCAGTGTCATAGGTCTTGTCTTCCGGCGGTTCCAGAACACCCGGATTGTCGGCTTTGAGATAGCCGAGCATGATGTTGGGGCCGGAGACCAACAGCTTGCCGCCTTGTTCAATGCCCGGCACTGGCTCGATGCTGTGGGTGATATTGGGGAGCAGGCGGCCAACCGTTCCTGCCTTGTAATGCATGGGTGTATTGACCGCGAGAACCGGTGCGGTTTCAGTCGCGCCATAACCTTCCATAATCCGCAGCCCGAATTTGTCAGCCCATTGCGCTCTTGTGTCATCACGGACTTTCTCAGCGCCGGCAAAGACATAGCGCAGGCTGTAAAAGTCATAAGGATGCGCCGCCTTGCCGTAACCGCCGAGGAACGTGTCGGTCCCAAACAGGATGGTTGCATCGGTGTCATATACGAGTGCCGGCACGATGCGGTAGTGCAGCGGTGAGGGGTAGAGAAAGGTCTTCAACCCGGACAGGATTGGCAGCAGCGTGCCACCCGTGAGACCGAAAGAGTGGAACATTGGCAAGGCATTAAACACGATATCTCGGGGGTTGAAATCAACCTTGGTGGCGAGCTGATAGCGATTAGCCATTAGGTTCTCATGGCTGAGGACGACGCCTTTTGGTGTGCCCTCCGAACCGCTGGTGAAAAGAATGGCGGCGGGGTCCGTTGCTAACACTTTGCTGGCTCTAACGCGCAGGCTGGGGAATTGCTTCTGGATCAGCCCGGTGATTTTATCGCTGAACGAAATCTCCTCTCGGACATCTTCGAGATAGACCAGCTCTGCCTTTTGAGAGAGTGCTGCGGCCACATCGTCGAGTTCCGCCAGTTTGATGAATTTACGAGATGTCAGAACGGTTTTGACCTGTGCGGTCTCCAGTGCCGACAGCATGTTCTTGATGCCGGTTGAGAAGTTGAGCATCGCCGGGGTACGACCATACGCCTGCAGGGCGAAGAAGGTCACCGCACCACCAAGAGAGTTCGGCAATAGAACACCCACCGGCTTGTCTTTGGTTGTGTCTTTTGCAATGCGCCGCCCGAGGACGAGCGAAGAGAGCAGCAGCCGGTTATAGGAAAGGGGATTGCGGTCGGTGTCTTCGACGATCAGATGTTTGCCGCCTTGGATTTTGCGTGCTTCCACCAGCCCTTCGAACAGGCTGCGTCGATAGTCACAAGTCTCAAATATCAGATCGCTCATCACGTCATACAGGCGTTCCCCAGTGATCTGTCGGCGTTCGCGGCCACTGAGGTCTTCCGGCAGTTCAAATTTGCGCGGAGCCAGCAGGGTGACGGTGATTTTGGGAAACAGCCGCAGTCGGATCTTGCCACGCAGTCGCGAGAAGGGTGTGAACTGAGCACCGTCGATCCTGACCGGCACCAGCATCGCATCCGCCTTGTCGGCGACCATGCCCGGACCTTCATAGATCTTCATCAACGCGCCAGTGACCGTAATGCGGCCTTCCGGGAAAATCACACAATGGCGATCTTCTTTGACGGCCTTGATCAACGCTTTCATCGACATTGAATTGGTAGGGTCGACGGAAAACGCATCGACCAGCGCCAGAAACGGTTTTACCCACCATTGTTGGGAGATGTGAGTGTTAACGGCAAATATTGGTTTAACTGGCAGGAAGGCCGCGAGTAGCAGTGGGTCGAGCAGGGAGACATGGTTGACGACGATTACCGCGTGCTTTCCGGCCTGGCTGTAATGTTCGAGGCCCTTGACCTCGACGCGGTAAATGATCTTCAAAATAGTCGCGAGGATCAACTTGATGAGCTGATAGGGCAGGAGCCGTGTAATGTAGAGCGCGACGAACCCGTTGGCGATGGCTAGTGCGAAGAATACCTGCGGGATTGTCCAGTCGGCAGCGAGCATCAGTGTCGCGATAATTGCGCCGACGACCATAAACAGGGCGTTCAGGATATTGTTGGCCGCGATGGTTCGCGACCGTGTTGCCGGGTCGCTGTCATTTTGGAGGATGGCATAGAGCGGCACAGTATAAAGCCCGCCGCAGACGGCGATGGCCGTCAGGTCGAACAGGATACGCCAGTTAGCCGGGCTCTCCATAAAATCAGCCGCAGTGATCAATCCACTTGTCGGTGCGTGGAGACCGCGTGATGCAAAATACAGATCGAGGGTAAAGACCGTTAAAGCGAGTGCACTCAAGGGAACATATTTGGCGGAAACCTCGCCTTTGAGTAGCCGGGCACACCAGTAAGATCCGATCCCAATTCCGAGCGAAAATGTCACCATGAAAAGGGTGACGACGCTGGCATCACCGCCGAGTAGGATTTTGGAGAAGTTTGGAAATTGTGACAGGAAGGTCGCACCAACCAGCCAAAACCACGAAATACCCATGATCGAGAGAAAAACCGAGCGGGTTTCCCGAGCGCGGGCGACCATGCGCCAGGTTTCCTGAAAGATATTCGCGTTTATTTTCAGTTCAGGATCGGCAGCAGCGGCGACCGGGATCGAACGGCTTGCCAACCAGCCCAGTAAAGCGACTGCGAGCAGGGTTGCTGACACAATGGTGATACCCTGGTTCGCAACAATCAACAGGCCACCAGCAATGGTTCCGATAAGGATGGCAAGGAAGGTCCCGCCTTCGATCAGCGCATTGCCGCCGATCAACTCGTTTTCCGCCAAATGGCTCGGCAGAATACCGTATTTCAGCGGCCCAAAAAACGCGGACTGGGTGCCCATCATGAATAGAACAACGATCAGGAAGTAGGTGTTCGACAGGTAAAACCCGGCGACGGCAATTCCCATTATAAGAATTTCGGCGATTTTGATGCGCCGGATTGCGGTTGACTTCTCAAACTTGTCGGCCATCTGACCGGCGGTGGCGGAGAACAGAAAGAACGGCAGAATGAAAATTCCCGCCGCCATAGTGACGAGGATTTGTGGGCTAATATCAGACGATTGCAACAACCCGAATGTGATCATGACAATAAGCGCCTGCTTCATCAGATTGTCATTCATCGCCCCCAGAAACTGGGTAATAAACAGCGGCAGGAACCGTCTGCTCTTGAGCAGGTTCGAGGAGGATTCGGTCATCTTACGCTAATCTGCCTTCGTGACAGCAGTGACGACATATAACGGGTCGGTCTCGCCGGGGTTCGGCGAGATGTTTTCGAATTGAGGAGCTTCGAAGCCACCGGATTCATTGAAGTAATACCCAACCAGCTTGGCGTGCCCTATGTCATCCATCTGGTGCCATAACGCGATGGCTTTGGTGGGAAAACATCTGTTGGAGAAGGAGACGATACAGCGACTACCGGGTCGCAGGACGCGAGCAATTTCACCAAAGACATGAACCGGGTGAATCAGATACTGCACCGAAACCGTGATCATACAGCCATCGAACGAGTTGTCGGCGATCGGCAGGGTTGGGTTGTTGCTGAGATTATGGACCAGCCGTTCGGTCAGCTGTTTATTGTCATCAAGCTCAACCTGGTTCATGCCGACTCCGGTGACACTCTTATACTCAACATCCCAGGGCAGGTGGGACACACAGCTCGACATCAGGTCAAGGATGTCGCCGCCAGCTGGCAGATGTTCGCGGAAATAGTCGTTTAGCGCGGCACAGGCAGGATCATCAATATGGGTAACGAGACGTGGCTGCTCATAAAAAATACCGTCATCACTCTCATCGGCCCGCAGAAAGTGCTCGGGCTGAAGTTGATCACTACTGTCTTCCGTCATGACGTTATTGCGCCGCAGCGACGTGAAACGGTGGTTCGCCAGCGAGGACCGGGTGTTCATCCTCAAGTGTAATCCGGCGTAGCATCCGGCGTTCATCGCGCGGGAAGTCTGTCCGGGCATGAACAGAACAGCGATTGTCCCACATCATGATATCGCCGGGCCGCCATTTATGTTCATAGACGAATTCTGGTTTGCTCTGATGTTCAAACAGAAAATCGAGTAGCTCACGGCTTTCTTCCGGACTGACATCGAGGATTTCCTCGGTCATCAGCTCGCTGACAAAGAGCGCTGAACGCCCGGTTTCAGGATGTTTACGAAACACCGGATGGGCAAAATGCGGATGAACGCTTTTGTCATAGCTGTCAGCGGTTTTGTGCTGATTGCCGTAATCATAGATATGCAGCGCTTTTTTGGTGCCGATGCGGTGCTTGATGTCCTCCGGCAGGGTTTCAGCGGCTTTGTAGCTGTTGGAAAACAGCGTGTTGCCGCCATGTTCCGGAATATCAATGGCGTATAGAAGTGTCGCTTTAAGCGGGTTTTCATAATACGGCGTATCCGAATGGAACATCATTTCGCCATCAGGCAGGGTACCGATAGGCTTGCCGTTTTCCCGGACATTGGTGATCAACATCAGCGCGTTGCTGGCTTTTTGCTCATGTTCTGTCGCTGTTGATTGATGGCGAACGGCGATCTTGCCGAAATTGGCGGCATAGGCCTGCTGTTGATCCAAAGTCAGGTCCTGATCCCGAACCAGGACGATAATGTGGTCATACCAGGCCTGTTCAATGGCTTTCACGACATCGGGGGTGAGAGGTTCCCGTAGGTCTACACCGAGGATCTCCGCACCGATGGCATCGCAGATTGGCCTAATTTCAAAATCAGTCATGCCCGCACCTGTATTCTGTAATTTTTATGATTGAACGCCATTGACGTTCGGAACTCAAGCTATCTGTGGTCCAATTGACGCCCCTTCGGACGGGGCGTAGAGTCTTGCAAAGTGCTAAAAAAAAGCACAATCCAGGGCTTTGCGAAGGAGGCGGTGATGGAGGTAACGCGTCTATCCGATGCGCTCGGGGCACATGTGTCCGGTGTCGATCTCGGCGATGTCGATGGTGATACCATAGACAAGATTCGAGACGCTTTTCACGAACATCAGATATTGCTGTTTCGGGATCAGGATATCTCGATAGAACAGCATATCGCGTTCAGCAGGAATTTCGGCCCGTTGGAAGTGCATATTTCCAGGGATAGTCTGCACGATGACCACGAAGAGATCCTGCTGGTCTCCAACAAGAAAGAAAACGGCAAATATGTCGGTGTCGAGAATGCCGGGGATTCGTGGCATTCAGACTTGTCCTATATGCCGGAACCCAGCCTCGGCTCGCTACTATACGCGCTGGAAGTCTCGGAAATTGGTGGTGATACCGAATGGCTCAATATGTATGACGCCTATGACACGCTGCCTGAAGAAACCAAACAGCGGATTGAAGGCCTTAAAGCCCGGCACAGCTTTAATCGCTATAAGAACAGCCGTATTGGCGTGCCGACACAGCGTCAGGAGGGGGGTAAGGAGCGCTATGAGAAGCTCAGCCCGCCAGATGTGTTTCATCCGGTTGCGCGGACACACCCGGAGACTGGCCGCAAGGCGCTTTATGTCTCGCCACGCTTTACCCTAGGAATCCTCGACGGATCAGAGGATGAAGCGCAGGACCTGCTTGATGAGCTGATTGAACACGCGACGCAGCGGAAATTCGTCTATCACCATGAATGGAAGGTCGGCGACCTGATCATGTGGGACAATCGTTGTACGCTGCATTTGGCTTGCCGGGGGATACCTGAAGATCAGGTGCGTCATATGCATCGCACGACCATATCTGGCGATGTACCGTTTTAATGGGGTTTGACCATGCAGATTAATCCGCTTTCTGATGTTCTGGGCGCCGAGGTCATCGGTATTGATGTCGGCAACCTTGATGAGGTGACCTTCGATAAGGTTCATGAGGCATTTCTGGAACATCATGTGCTGGTATTCCGGGATCAGAACCTGCCACCGGAAAGACAGGTGGCTTTCGCCCAGCGGTTCGGTGAACTGGATGTCCATATCCAAAAGGACAATAAGCACTCAGGACATGAGGCTATTCAAGTTCTCTCAAACAAGAAGGTGAACGGTGAATATATCGGCTCACCATCGGCGGGTGATGCCTGGCATTCGGATCTGTCCTACACCGATATTCCGACGCTCTGTACCATGCTTTATGCCATGGAAATTCCGGAAGTTGGTGGTGATACCGAATGGTCCAACATGTACCGCGCCTATGACACGTTGTCGGAGGAGATGAAACAGCGGCTCGACGGGCTGCATGCTCGACATACCTTTAACCGTTTTCGTAACCCACGGGTAGAAGTCCCAGAAATATATAAAGGAATAGGAAAAGAGCGATACGCAGATATTGCGCCGCCGGACGCAGTTCACCCGCTTGTCAGGACGCATCCCGAAACTGGTCGCAAGGCTCTCTATCTATCCGAACGCTTTACGATCGGGATTGAAGAATTAGAGGAGGAGGAAGGTCAGGCACTGATGGATGAATTGATTGCGCATCAGAAACAGCGCGACTTCATCTATCGTCATAAATGGAGCCTCCATGACCTGACAATCTGGGATAATCGCTGCCTGATCCATCTTGCCTGTGGTGGTGTGCCCGAAGGACAAATTCGACACATGCATCGCGTCATCGTTCGTGGTGACAAACCTTACTGACCCATAACTCCAGGAGAGATCGAGAATGGCTGATGAGAGACTTCCATCCACAAAACCCCGTATCCGACACACGATGCTGCGGGTAAAAGACCTCGACCGGTCGGTAAAATTCTATTCCGAGGTCATGGGCATGCAGGAATTCCGCCGTAATGAGAATGAAGGTGGTAAATACACTGTCGTCTTCATGGGGTTTGGCGATGAGAATACCGATCCGGCGATTGAATTGACTTATAACTGGGGTCAGGATGATGGCTATGAGGTGGGAACAGGCTTTGGCCACGTCGCCATTGGCTATCCGGATATCTATGAAATCTGCGCAAAGGTTGAGGCGTTTGGCATGGAAGTGCCGCGGCCGCCTGGTCCGCTGAAACATTCAGGTCCGAACGGACCGGTTATCGCCTTTATCCGTGATCCAGACGGCTATTCCATCGAACTTGGCCAGCGCGCCTGAACCCCAATTTCCGGAGTCTGAAATGGCCGAAACAGCGCCGAGGAAAGCAATCCATGTAAGTAATGAACATAGATTTGCCTATCAGGATCTGCGTGACTGGCTTGTAGAGGCTGAAAGACTCGGTGAGCTTGAGGTGATCACCGGCGCGAGTTGGGAAGAGGATATCGGCATGGCGGCGACCGTTGCCAAATACCGCGATGGCTCGCCTGCCTTGTTGTTTGATGAGGTTCCCGGCTGTGCCAAGGGTTTCCGGGTGTTGTGTAACTTTTTTGGTGGTAAACGTAAGAATCTGACGCTGGGCTTTCCCGAGCATCTTAACAAGGTCGAACTCTCCGAAGCCTGGGCCGGTGTCTATTCCCATGAACAGCGGGCACTGATTCCGCCGGTTTATGTCGATGATGGGCCAGTGTTCGAGAACATTATGACCGGCGATGATATAGATGTGCTCGCCTTCCCATCCCCCATGTGGCACGAGGACGATGGTGGCCGCTATATCGGAACTGGCACCTATAATGTCACGCAAGACCCCGATACCGGCTGGTATAACCTAGGTTGCTACCGGGTCATGGTGATCGACGACAAGACGGTTGCCTATAACTCGGCCCCTGGAAAACATGGCCGCATTCATCATGAAAAACACATCGCAAAAGGCGAGAAGATGCCCGTCGTCATGGTGGTTGGTGGTGAACCGCTGGCCTTCCTGCTCGGTGGCTATGAAGTGCCGTCCGGAGTCAGCGAGTTCGACGTGATGGGTGGCCTGCGGGGTAAACCCATCGAGCTGGTTCGTGGTAAGGAAACCGGGCTGCCGTTTCCGGCGGATGCCGAGATCGTCATCGAGGGCTGGGTCGATCCAAATGAGGTTGTTCCTGAAGGACCATTTGGTGATTGGTGCGGCAGCTATACTGAACCGGGGCGTGTAAGGCCAAAATGCGACGTTGCGGCAATCTATTACCGCAATGACCCGATTATACTGGGCTTTCCCCCACAGCATTTGCCGGATGAGTTCTCGCGGTTTCGGGCGATTACCCGGTCGGCACTGATGAAACGCAATATCGAAGCTGCCGGTGTGCCGGATATTCATCAGGTTTGGTGCCATGAGGTGGGCGGCTCGCGGATGTTGACCGGGGTGTCGATCAAGGCGCGCTATCCTGGCCATGCGACCCAGGCGGGCCATATTGCGAGCCAGTGTCATGCCGGTGCCTATGCCGGTAAGTGGGTCATTGTCACCGATGAAGATATCGATGTGACTGATCTGGAAGAGCTGATCTGGGCGGCGCTTATGTGCTGCGATCCAGCCACAGAGATGGATATCATCAAGAATGCCTGGACCTCCAACGCGGACCCAAGGCTGCATCCCGAGGAGAAAGCGAAGGGAAATGTCACGAATTCCCGCCTGATCATTGATGCCACCAAGCCGTACCACTGGGCGGATCGCTTCCCGAAATCAACCAAGCCCAAACCTGAAGTGTTGGAGGCGGCCCGTAAAAAATTTGGGCATCTCGCGTAAGGAAATAATATGGCTGAAACCCAGGCTCCTGCTGCCAATGACCGCGATCATAATCTGCGCCATGCCCTGGTCTATCAGGATTTGCGTGACTGGATTGCCGAGGCTGACCGGCTTGGCGAGTTACGGGATGTAAAAGGGGCGAGTTGGGAACAGGATATCGGTCTCGCCTGTACGGTCGTGAAATATGACGAAGACGCGCCGGTCCTGTTGTTTGACGACATCCCGGGTGTGAAGCCGGGTTTTCGCGTATTGGCAAATTTCTTTGGTGGCAAGCGTAAGAATATGACACTGGGATTTCCGACCAATCTATCGAAAGTCGAGCTGTCGGATGCCTGGGCAGAGGTTTATTCGCATGATCAGCAATCGTTGATCCCGCCGGTGTTCGTGGAAGACGGTCCGGTTTTTGAGAACATCCAGATGGGTAATGATGTCGATATCGATCAGTTTCCATCACCGATTTGGCATGAAGGCGATGGCGGGCGATATATCGGGACGGGGAGCTACAACGTCACAACCGATCCGGACACTGGCTGGCTCAACCTCGGATGCTACCGGATCATGGCGAAGGATTCAAAGACGGTTGCATTTAACACGGGGCTCGGCAAACACGGCCGCATCCATTTTGAGAAAAACGCCGCGAAGGGCGAAAAAACACCGGTCGTGATGGTCATTGGCGGTGATCCGATGACCTTTATCATGGGCGGTTATGAAGTACCGTCGGGTGTCAGCGAGTATGACGTTGTTGGCGGCCTGCGGGGCAAACCCATTGAATTGGTGCGCGGCAAGATTACAGGCCTGCCATTTCCAGCCAATGCTGAAATCGTCCTCGAAGGTTATGTTGATCCGGAAGTGGAAGTCCCGGAGGGGCCATTTGGCGATTGGTGTGGCAGCTACACGGAGAGCGGCCGGCGGCGTCCGAAATGTGATATCGTCGCGGTCTATCATCGTGATGATCCTATTATCCTCGGCTTTCCGCCGCAAAGCCTGCCAGATGAATATTCCCGGTTTCGTTCAATAACGAGGTCTGCTCTGTTACGACATGCGGTGAATGCGGCCGGTGTGCCTGACGTCAAAGCGGTCTGGTGTCATGAGGTTGGCGGCTCGCACATGCTGACCGGTATCTCTATTACGCAGAGATATCCCGGCCATTCGACGCAGGCGGCGCAGATCGCGGCACAATGCCAGTCCGGTGCCTACGCCGGGAAATGGGTGATCGTGACGGATGATGATGTCGATGTTGCAGATCTTGAGGAGCTTATCTGGGCCGCTCTGATGAGGTGCGATCCGGTGAATGATATCGATTTTATCAAATATGGCTGGACGTCGTTTGCCGATCCCAGGGTCGATCCGGAAGAGCGAGCCAAAGGGAATATCACCAATTCGCGGATGATCATCGATGCCTGCCGTCCGTTTCACTGGAAGGACGATTTCAACAAATCAACCAAACCGTCAGAGGAGTTGCTGACGATGGCACGGGAGAAATACGGGTATTTGCTCGACTGATACCGATGGTCGGACAAGGGAAGAGGGAGAACATGATGGGACAGCTAGAGGGCAAAGTCGCCGTGGTGACGGGCGGCGCACTGGGGATCGGCGCCGCTTATTGCAAACGCCTTGCGGAAGAGGGCGCCAAGGTTGTTATTGCCGATCTTGAAGATGCCAGCAGCGTTGTTGGCGTGATTGAACAGGCCGGCGGTGAAGCGATCTTTGTGGAGACGGATGTCGCCAACGAAGCCGCCAACATGAATATGGCCGCCAAGGCGGTGGAAGCCTTTGGTCGGCTCGACATTCTGGTCGCCAATGCCGGGCTCTATACGCATCTGCGACGGGGACCGTCATTGGAGGAAACCGTCGATGAATGGGATGCGGTTTATAACGTCAATATCAAGGGCGTTTGGCTCGGCGCCAAAGCCTGTATCCCAGAAATGAAGAAGAACGGTTACGGCAAGATTATCAATATCGCCTCGACGGCGGCTTTTCAGGGCACGCCGGGGATTACACGTTATGCGGCCTCGAAGGCTGCTGTGGTCGGCATCACGCGCTCAATGGCGCGCGAATATGGTGATGACGGTATTCGTATTAATGCCATCGCACCGGGGCCGATTGAGACAGAAACCGGTAAGCAATATGAAACCGAAGAAAGTATCAAACGTCGCTTGGCGAGCGGCAAAAAGCGCGCATTGGGTCGCAATGGTATGCCTGCCGACGTTCTTGGGTTATGTGTGTTTCTATCGTCGCCAAAGAGCGATTTTATGAGTGGTCAAACGGTCGTCGTCGATGGCGGCGGCACGATGTGGTGAGAAAGGGTTAGATTGATGGCGAGACTGGACGGACGTGTAGCGATTGTAACAGGTGGCGCGCGGAGTATTGGCGCAGCCTTTGCCAAGGGCCTGGCGGCAGAAGGCGCCAGGGTGGTGATCGCTGATCTCGACTCGGCAGAGGAAACGCTTGGCATTATCAAGCAGGCTGGCGGCGAGGCGATGGCTGTCAAAACCGATGTCACCAACGAAACCAGTTGCGAGGAAATGGTCGCCAAAGCCGTTGAGGCCTATGGCAAGCTGGATATTCTTGTTGCCAATGCCGGGCTGTGGGTCCATCTCGAACGCCAGGAAGCCACCGAAATCGATGTCGATACCTGGGAAAAGGTGATGTCGGTTAATGTGAAGGGTGTGTGGCTGTCGGCCAAGGCGGCGATCCCGGCAATGCTGAAAAACGAATACGGCAAGATCATCACCGTGGCCTCGACGAGGGCGATGAAGGGCGGCGCTGGCATGCTGCATTATGACACCAGCAAGGGTGCTGTTATCGGCATGACTCGCTCACTGGCCCGGGAATACGGCCCGTCAGGTATTTGCGCCAATGTCATTGCGCCGGGTGCGACTGATACCGAAATCAGTCAGGCTCTTGCAACGGACACCCAGAAAGAACGCCGCGTCGCAAGCGCACAGGCGCGGGCGATTAAGCGTGCGGAAGAACCCGATGATTTGGTCGGCGCCTGTGTACATCTGGCCGCGCCCGAAAGCGATTTCATGTCTGGGCAGACGCTGGTCGTCGATGGTGGCGCTATCGTCTGGTAACGCTCAGGCGACTAATCTATCGCCACTGACCTTGCTGCGGCGCAGGCGGCGGTCGTCGCCCAACTCAAAATGGGTGCGTGCGTGGGTAACGGCGAGATTGTCCCAGATGATGAAGTCACCAACTGTCCATTGATGTTCATAGACGAATTGCCGCTGTTCGGCGTGATCGAAGATCGGGTCCAGGATTGCTGCGCTTTCTTCGATAGATAGCCCTTCGAGCTGACACGTCATCAGCCGGTTGACGAATAGCGCCTCGCGCGCCGTTTGCGGATGGGTAACGACACAGGGCTGCCAGGCCTTTTCAATGTTTTCCAGATTTTCCAGATTGGGTTTTTCAATCGTCGCATAGTCGTAGACGCTGAGGGCTTTTTTGCCGTGGATGGTCTGCTTGAGCTTTTCGGGCAAGGTTTCCCATGCCTGATACATATTGCACCACATCGTATTGCCACCGACCTTTGGCACAGCAAGGGCACATAGCATGGTGAATTTATCCGGCTCGTCGGTGTAACAGGTGTCGTGATGAAACCACATCTCGCCATCGGGAATGACACCGGTGGGGTCGCCGTTTGCATCACGAATATTGCTGACATAGGCGATGCCAGGTGTTTCTGATGAGCTTGCCGGAATAACGTAATCAGCTGGCATTTGGCGTTTTCGAACTGGCCCCAGAGCGTGCGTGAAGGCGAGTTGCTGTTTTGCGTTAAACCGTTGGTCCGGAAAAATCACCACCAGATATTCGTGGATAATCGCGCGAATTTCAGCCGCAAGCGCTTCATCGGGCGTTTCGCAGAAATCGAGCCCGGTAATGCGGGCCCCGAGCGGGGCGTCGAGTGGTGTTACTTTCATAGTCTCATAATAACAGATGATCTGTGGAAGGGGAGTTGAAACCAAGCCTTTCCCCGTCCACACTGCGGCCAAACAACGACAAAGTCATGGAGTTAATGATGGGTAGAGTAGAGGGACGCGTCGCCATTGTGACAGGTGCCGCTCAAGGTCTGGGTGCAACCTACGCACGGGCTTTGGCTGCCGAAGGCGCCAAGGTTGTGATTGCGGATCGTGATAGCGGTGAGGCCGTGGTCGAAGAGATCAAAGCTGCCGGTGGTGAAGCGATTGATGTGCCGACGGATGTTTCCCAGGAAGACGCCACTCTCGAAATGGTTGCCAAGACCGTCGAAGCCTTCGGTAAGCTCGATGTTATGGTCAATAACGCGGCTATCTTTACCGCCGTTGAACGCAAGGGATTCGATGAAATCCCGGTCGAGGAATGGGATTTGATGCATGCGGTCAATGTAAGAGGTACCTGGTTGTGCTGCCGAGCGGCGGTGGCAGAAATGCGCAAGCAGCAATATGGAAAAATCATCAATATCGCGACCAGCCGTATTTTCCAGGGCGTACCGTTTTTCCTTCACTATGACTCCACTAAAGGTGCCGTGCTGGCGATAACCCGCTCGCTATGCAAGGAAGTTGGTGACGATGGTATTCGGGTCAACTGCATCGCGCCCGGTTCCACGATGAGCGAAAACGTTCGTAAACGGACAAATTGGCAGGGCAGTGGGGCTGCCGTGCAGCTCGCCAACCGCATGATCAAACGCGAACAGCTCCCGGAAGACCTCGTCGGGGCGGTGCTTTTCCTCGCCTCGGCAGAAAGTGACTTCGTCACCGGCCAGACGATGCTGATCGATGGCGGCGTTAGTACGCATTAAAAATTGGCTGCTCCAGTCCACTCACCCCTCCGACCACCCAATGCGAGTATTCTGTGGGTAGTCGGAGGGGTGAGTGGGCCTTCAGATACTTCTAGTCGGCCTTGGCCTGTAGGCCCGGTTGCGCTATAGCTGCGCCCAACTTTTGATACCTACTGATTTCTGAAAAGGAAAAGACCTGTGGCTGAACGCACCCCCGCACGTAGTTACCCTGATTTACATGATCATTTGAAAGCCCTCGACGAGGCCGGGCTATTGGTAACGGTTGATCGCGAGATCAATAAGGACACCGAGATGCACCCGCTGGTGCGCTGGCAATTCCGTGGTGGGATTGAAGAAAAGGACCGCAAGGCTTTCCTGTTCACCAATGTTGTGGATTCCAAAGGCAACAAGTTCGATATGCCGGTGGCTGTCGGCGTGTTGGCGGCGAACCGCGAAATCTACGCCATGGGCATGGGCTGCCCAGTAGAAAAAGTACAGGATCGCTGGGCTGAAGCCATCGCCAATCCGATCCCGCCAAAGGAGATTTCCAGTGAAGAAGCACCCTGTCACGAGGTCATCATCGAAGGCGATGATTTGGATAAGCCTGGCAACGCCCTCGACTACATACCAGTGCCGATCTCAACACCTGGCTGGGATGTTGGTCCCGTTGCGACGCTGACCCAATATGTCACAAGAGACCCTGATACCGGTCTCACTAATATGGGTAACTATCGAGCCCAGGTAAAAGGGCCGCGCCGGATGGGAATGAACCCGTCGCTGGAGCTGCGTCCCGGTATCTATATTCACTGGGAAAAAATGAAGGAACGCGGTGAGAAACTTCCGGCTGCTGTCGTGCTTGGCGCTCCTTCATGTGTAACTTTCACTGCTGCCCAAAAACTACCTGAAAACCTTGAAGAAATAACCGTTGCCGGTGGGCTGGTGGGCTCGCCAATTAATGTCGTTAAGGCACGCACGGTAGACCTCATGGTGCCCGCTGAAGCGGAGATCGTTGTTGAGGGTTATATCAATACCGAAATGCTTGAGCCGGAGGCGCCGTTTGGCGAGAGCCACGGCCATGTGAACCTGCAGGAATTCAACGCCTATATGGACGTCACCTGCATCACAAGACGGTCAAATCCGATCATGACCTCGATCATCTCGCAGGTCACGCCATCTGAGTCTTCCTGCATCAAGCAGGTCGCTTACGAGACCATCTTTATGAACCACATGCGTGATGCGCTGGGGATCAAGGGGGTGCAGCGCGTCGCTTTGCATGAACCCCTGACCAACATCCGCAAACTGGTTGTAGTGGTCTGTGATCGCGATATGCCGACAACCGAGGTCTGGCGGGCGCTTTATGGTGCAGCAACGCTGCTGCGTGCCGGTGGTAAGTTCGTGATTGCAGTAAATGACGATATCGATCCGTCGAATGCTGATGCGCTGTTCTGGGCAATGGCCTATCGCTGTAATCCGATCCTCGATATGCAGGTCCTGCCACATCGCGATCAGGGCCATGGCCCGCGCTCCAAGCGCAATAACGGTGAAGACGGCTCGGTCCTTTATGATGCCACGTTGAAAGAGAATTTCCCGCCGATTTCCCTGCCAAAACGTGAATTCATGGAAAATGCCGCTGAGATCTGGGATGAGATCGGCCTGCCGACCCTCAAGCCGCAGGAACCCTGGTTTGGCTATTCGCTTGGCGAATGGGATGAAGAATTCGATGAGGCCGCCAAAATGGCGACGGACAGTGAATACTGGGCTTATGGCGAACGGATCGCCCAGCGCCGCCGCTCGGATGTCGAGATGAACACGGAAGTCCGTGACGTTGATGAGACAAAATAGTCTCGACGGCGGGTAGGGCTTTCTTAACTCACGCGGAGTTGAATTCACCGGATTGGCTGTGCTTCCTACTTAAAGTACAGACCAAACAGTAACGGGCTTGTTCAATGTCTCGACGTATTAGTTTCGGAAAGTTTTCCCGCCGCACAGCGTTGCTATTGCTGTGTGCTCCTTTGCTGGCAGGGTTTTCATTCGAAGCCCTGTTTGCGCCACGCGCTCATCTGCTCGAAAAATGGGCAGCACATGATGCAACGTCCAAGGCGACGATTGATCACAGTGAATGGGATCGACTTCTCAAGCTCTACGTCGTTAAAAAGCCCGATGGCATTAACCGGTTTGCCTATAAGCGGGTGTCGAAATCTGATCGGGCGCGGTTGGATGGCTATATCCGCGATATCTCAAAGACAGAAATCAGTAAATTTAACCGCGATGAGCAGTTTGCTTTTTGGGTGAATCTTTATAACGCACGAACCGTGAAGGTAATTCTCGATCACCCCGATGCAGCGTCGATCCGTGATATCGATATTTCCCCCGGTTTCTTTGCGGATGGTCCGTGGGGCAAGAAGATGATTGTCGTCGAGGATACGACGCTTTCCCTAAACGATATTGAGCACGGCATTCTGCGGCCGATCTATAAAGATCCGTATATCCATTATGCGGTGAATTGCGCCTCAATAGGCTGCCCTAATCTGTTGCCGGTTGCGTTCACGGCTAAGAACTACCGGCCTTTGCTGGATAAAGCGGCCCATGCCTATATCAATCACCCGCGCGGTGTGACGATTGAAGGGGGGCAAATTAAGGTGTCCAGCATCTATGTCTGGTTTGGCGAGGATTTTGGCGGTGAGTCGGGTGTGCTTAAACACATAAAGAAATATGTTGAGCGCGAACGCGTCCGGGTCATCCTTCATACCCGTTCGTCAATTGCAGGCCACAGCTATGACTGGTCGCTCAATGGTGACAGTTAGCTAGATTTGGTCTGGGGCTATTCTCTAAGATCATTTGCAATCCGTATTGTTGATGTTGTGGATGAATTCTGCGGAATCGCTGCTTTAGCTATACAGATTTCATTTCGTTTTTGGGGCCGGTGGGACATTGCATCGAATGTCATACCCCGATGGGTAAGAAAGGCCCCGATCTCGAAAACCGTCTCGGCGCCGGCGGTTTTGAATTCAGGGGACCTTGGGGAGTAAGCATTTCATCGAATATTACACCTACCGGTCTGAAGCGGTATTCAGATGATGATCTCAAAATGATGATTACAACCGGCAAAAGGTCCAACGGAACAAGGATGTTGCCGCCAATGGGGTATCACTATTACGCCAATATCAAATCCAAAGACCTCGATGCGATTATTGCTTATCTGCGGAGCTTGCCACCGAAGTAATTTGGCTGTCCCTAGTTACGGGTCGTAAATCGGATATCGGCAATCGCAGCGCGTGATTTAGCCCCAGTGTCGTCTGTATCAGCCGAAATGGCTATATGGCTAGGGGGGCGGGCATTATGGCCAAATAGCCTTCGGTAGTCTGCCTTAAGATCGATCTCTTCCGTCACCCATTGGGACAGTGGTGTGTTCGTACTGCGTTTGACGACGATCATGCCGCGATCTGACAAATGTGGGTTGGAAAAGCTCGCACCGGCTCGGTGTTTACTACCCCACATATAGGTAATGACCCGGCCGCTTGGCGGCAGTCCAATGAAGTTGGCAAGAGCATCGCCAAAAGATGACCAGAATCCCCTCTCTTCTTCTGCTACGGGGAACCAGACATGAACGGCAATTGGTCGGTCATCGCCGCCTTTCTTTGAGGCATCTGTCGCAGGTGGTGGCTTCTCGACGCGCCAACGCCAACGCAACACCGGGTAGTCTTCTACGCCCTTTAGCTCGCGGACCAGCATGCCGAAAGCCGCCATACCGTCTGCGACCAGGGCCCCATCGGTAGTTTTCTGAAAACTCGTCGGCATGACGCCGGGGTTTGTGATGCTCTGCCAGCTCGAGTCATCGGGGCCGTCATAAAGCGGCACACGCACGGTGGCTGACAGGCTGGATGTCATCCCCAGCGATATCAGCAGGGGTAAAGCTGTTTTGGAAATCTTGTTCATGCAGGAATGGGGTCGATCAAGCCAAACTGTTGAAGACTTTTTGCCTGCAGAGCCCAGCGGCGTTCGGAAAATCCTTTGACCGCGCGCCACAGAACAGCGTTGTCGTTGACGAGCGCTTTTATGCAGGCATCCCAAATATCTTTGATTGCTTCCACAGTTTCAAGACGCTCCTGCTCCGTCAGCTGGGCGCTACTGCTGCTCCCAACCAGCTGGCCAAACGCGACATGGCGGGCTTCATCCCGGGTTACCCGCCGGTTAATGGCCTGAAACAATGGACAGCGAATATCGTCCGACAGCTCGTGCTGTAACGTCAGGGCCTCACTCTCAAGAACAACATGCACGGCGAACACCAGCCCGGCGGGAGGCCCTTGCCAGTTCACCAGCTGTTTGGTGGCCTCTGTAAAGCCGTCCGGAATTCGGGGTGGCATGCCGATGCGTTCAAGATAGGCGTGATAGACCCTGGCATGGCGCTCTTCGTCTGCGGCTTGATATTCGAGGCACGTTCGTAAATCTGGATCAGGCGAGGTCGCGAGGAGCATTTTACAGGCGGTCGCTGTCGCCTCCTCTCCGGCCATCAACGCGCCTATTGCTCGACCGATAAAGCGCTGGGTTAGAAAATTGGGCGGCGAGGGGTGAATGCTCCAATCGATATCGTCTTCAATCTGCCACTGACCATTTTTGGCATTGCTGATAAGCGAAGCGATCTGATTTTCGTGGGTATTATGCGTAAGGGAGGGCGTTGCAGTTTGAGTTTGCGGCATGGGTTCACGGAGTCCGTACTAATTTACGAACATGTGGTAACGCCTTGAAATTTTTGAAGTAACAGCTGGATGACATGTTCGTTACCTCGCTCGGACAGACTCTATCCCGCGGGCTGCTTACAGGTCAGGAGCAGGAACATGATCAGCAAAAATGCGCTGCCGGTGACGGCGGTGACGATGCTGAACCGCCAGGCAATGCGGCAGCCGGCTTCATCAAAATACAAATCGGGTTTCATCAGATAGGACGGTTTGATGAAGTTCTTTTTGCGGAACCACATATTTTTAGGCGGTTCAGGCGGCACCAGTAAATGATCGTTGAGAATGCGCGAGAAGACGGCCATGGCTGCTGCCCCGGCGAGAAAAATCCACACAATAACACTCGAATGTTCCCAGAGACCGCACATGATTAGTCACGAATATCCTGTAATAGCCATTCGGTCGGTATCTCGTTGCCGAGCCCGGCTTCTTTGGCGAGTTCAAACGTCCGCCCGGCAACGGCATGGAACTGGTTGCCTTGTAGGTTACCACGTTCCGAATAGGTGATCTGGTCGCTCGAGGTCCGACCGCAACTGGGGTTTTCCATAATGTCGGAGAAATAGATCACCTTGTCGGGCATGGCAACGCCATGGGCACGGGTGCCAAGCGGTTTCTGGCGCAGGCCATTATCGACATCGGCACGCGCCGCATAGGTTACCCATTCATCGGCGAGGTCCATTTCCGGGATGCCTTCGGGGGCGGGGGCGTTGCCAAACCGGAAATAGAAGTCGACCCTGTCCTGGGCTTCCTGGCTGACCATGCCTGTGCCGCCACCAACATTGAGAACATGCATGCCGGGTTGCAGGAGATCCGCACGAACGACCGGGACAGAGGCATTGGTACAACCGGCGACGATATCAGCGCCTTTGTAGGCATCTTCGGGGTTGTCGCAGGAGACGACCTCGATATCCCATTTAGCGCGCATTTCATCGGCATAGGCTTCGCGATTGGCTTTGGTCGGGCTGTAGACCTGCAGCTTCTTGATATCGCGGACGCACATAAAGGCTTCCATATGGCTGCGCGCCATACCGCCAGCGCCCAACATACAGACGACTTCTGAATCGTCGCGGCTCATATACTTCACGCCAATGCCGCCATCGGCGCCAACCCGCTTATGTTGCAAAATGCCGTCATTGATAAAGGCGAGCGGCTCGCCGGTCTCCGTACTGGTGAGCAGGATCAGGCCACAAAACAGACCGGGTTCGCTGCAATATTTATGGTGGGTTCGATTGCCGTCGACGACAGTCTCGTAGGTGACATCCGACTTCATGCGAATGGCGAAATAGCCCCGGGTTGAACCGCCTTCCATGGTGCCCCATTGATAGACCTTACCGTCAGAGGTCGGTATCTGGATATCGATCCGCGGGCGGCAGATAGCTTCTCTTTCCGCCAGATCGGTATAGGCCTGTTCGAGGACGTCGATCGTGTCCTGCATTGTCAGGACCTGATCGACCATGTCGTTATTGATTACCAGGGTCATAGCTTCGCTCTTTGTCTCCCGTTCTTCTTGCACGCCAAAATATAGACATATACAGCCATCTCTCCTGGATTACCGGGTCAAGCCCGGTAATGACAAAGAGAGTTGTATTTTTCGGACGTATCTTTGTGGTTGGCCCATCTGGCGTTAAACTTCCTTACTTCTCGTCATTACCGAGCTTGACCCGGTAATCCACTTTTTGCCTCTATATTAGGTGATCTCTTCATACAGATCACGCCACTCTGGATTGCTCTTTTCGATCAATTCCAGTTTCCACTGTCGCGACCAGTGTTTGATATTCTTCTCCCGCTGGATCGCGTCGCGCATCGTTTGGTGTTGTTCGAAATACACTAATCGATCAACGTCGTACTGTTTACTGAAGCCATCAATTGACTTGTCCTTATGTTGATAAACTCGCCGGATCAAATCACTGGTGACGCCCGTGTATAATGTTCCGTTCTTTTTACTCGCAAGAATATAAATGTATGCAGACATTCTTCCTGGATTACTGGGTCAAGCCCGGTAATAACAAAGAGTGTCGTATTTTTTGACGTATCCTTCTAGTCGATCCATAGGGCGTTTAACTTCCTTATTTCTCGTCATTACCGGGCTTGACCCGGTAATCCGCCAACTCCTAGTTCCGGATGTCCTGCAGAAACCATTCGGTGGGCACCTCATTGCCGAGTCCGGCTTCCTTGGCCCGTTCATAGGCGCGACCGGCAACGGCATGAAACTGGTTGCCCTGCAGATTACCACGTTCAGAATAGGTGATCTCCTTACTCGATGTCCGGCCGCGATTAGTGCCCTGCATGATATCGACGAAGTAGAGCACTTTATCGGGCATCGCGACGCCGTGACCACGGCCGCCCTTTTTCTTCTGGGTAAAGCCATAATCATGCTCGGGGCGCGCGGCATAGGTGAGATACTCGTCCGCGAGATCAAACTCGGGCAGGCCCTGCGGGGCAGGGGCATTACCGAACCGGAAATACACATCGATCAAGTCTTGCGCCTCTTTGCCGACCATCCCGCCGCCGCCACCAACATTGATGACGTGTTGTCCGGGTTCAAGGCATTCGGCGCGAATGACCGGTACTGCAGAGTCCGTGCAGCCTGCAATGATATCGGCGCCCTTATAGACGTCCTCATGATTGTCGCAGACCACGATCTCGATATTGTGCCGCGCGCGCATTTCTTCGGCATAGGCCTCGCGGTTGGCCTTGGTCGGGCTGAAGACCTGAACCTTTTTGATATTGCGCACGCACATAAAGGCATCGAGATGCGTCCGTGCCATGCCGCCGGAGCCAATCATGCCGACGACTTCTGAATCCTCGCGGCTCATATATTTGACGCCAATGCCACCATCGGCACCGACCCGCATATGCTGCAGCACGCCATCGTTTATGAAGGCGAGGGGCGTTCCGGTTTCGACATCGGTGACAAAGATCAGGCCGCAGAACGTGCCGGGTTCAGTGCAGTATTTTTCCTGGCTGCGAACGCCTTCATATTCGGTCTCGTAGATGATGTCGGATTTCATGCGAATGGCGAAATAGCCACCAACCGAGCCACCCTCCATCGAGCCCCATTGATAGGCTTTATTGGGATCACTGGTCGGGATTTGAATATCAACCCGTGGGCGACACACCGCCTCGCCATCAGCAAGGTCACGGTAGGCCTTTTCCAGCACATCTATGGTGTCCTGCATGGTCAGGACTTCCGAGACAACCTCGTTATTGATGAAGAGCGTCATGTTCAAAATTTCCTTTCGTCATTGCCGGGCTTGACCGGGTAATCCAGGAATACAGCGCAAATCTGGATCCCCGGATTAAGTCCGGGGATGACGAGAATGAACTATCGGATTTCATTCTCGTCAATTCAACGAGGTGTGCACATCCACTAACGCGACACCGCCTTTTTCGACGACATCGGCGGCGCGTTGGAAGGCGCCGGCGAGGTCTTTGGGATCGCGCACCGGCTCTTCCGCCCACGCACCATAACCGCGCGCAACTGTGCAGTAATCCGGTTCCGGTCCAACCATCCGCTGGCCGATCCAGGCGTTTTCTGGAGGTCGGCCACGACGATAAGCGAGGCTGATCTGATGTTCTTCGTCATTACCGAACGAGGTGTTGTTGTGCAGCACGATCATGATTGGAATTTTGTAATGAACGGCGGTCCAGATCGCGGCAGGTCCCATGGTGAAATCGCCATCGCCAATGATGGCGACGGTAAATTTGCCTTGATCGCGACCAGCGAGGGCTGAACCGATGATGCCACCGGGACCGTAACCGATGCCGCCACCGATGGAGTTCGACATAAACTGTCCGGCACCGTCGAATTCCCAGAGCCCATCATACCAGGCGCGATAGTTGCGCGCGGCGAGCAGCCAGTCTTTATCCTTCACGGCATTGAACAGTTCTGAGGTCATGCGCGGCAGATAGATCGGCACCTGATCCCATTTGGCTTTCATGGCGTCAGTCTGGCTTTTACGCAGTTCGTCATGCATTTGCGAGATTTCGGCGCGGCGTTCTTCGGCGCGTTTGAGCCAGGCCGGATTGTCGGCGGCACGGCTTTTGACCTCTGCCAGGACCTGCTTCAACCCATAGAGACCGTCGGCCTGCAGCTGGATATCGACCGGATGCAATGGGCCACCAAGATGGGTCCAGTGCTGGACAGCGAAGTCATTCAGCGACAGATCAATGACCGTCATCTTGCCGGCATCGACTTCTTCACCAGCGCCCCGCGCCCCTTCATAGGCACCAATGTTATTGGAGATATCGAGACAATCGACACACAGAACCGCATCGGTCTTGGCCAACAGCATCTTCTTGTAGGCTCCTTCAGCTTTTGTACGACCGAAGCTGGCATTGAGGTTCTGCGGATGGTTTGAAGGCATGCAGATAATGTCATGCCCGTCCTGATAGGCAGCCCCCAGCAATTCAACCAGTTCTTTCATGACTGGCGTGGTCTCGGCGTCATAGCCAACACGACCACCAAGGATCAGCGGGAAGTCAGCCTCAATCAACGCATCGACAGCGGCGGAAACGGCTTCCGCCGGCGCGGCAACTGGTGCGGCTGGTTGATAGCGTTGCTCCGTTACTTTCGGCAGTGAAACGCCGTCGGGAATTTCGGCTTCTTGCACCACGACATCGACAGAAACATATGTTGGAGAGCAGGGGCCACTGGTGGCGATACGCTGGGCGCGGGCGATTGAATCGAGGCAACCCTGCAGGGTGATCGGTTCATCTGTCCATTTGGTAACGTCCTTGACGATATCGCATTGTGTATTGGCCGAGTGAATCCAGTCGGTCTTGCGACGGTGTGCCGGGTCTGCGGGGCCGGAACCTCCGAGAACGACAACCGGCATACGATCAGCCATCGCATTGTAGAAAGCCATGGTGGCGTGTTGGACTCCGACGAGGTCATGCAGGAAGGCCATGGCTGGACGACCGGTTGCCTTGCAATAGCCATGCGCCATCGCGACCGCGATTTCTTCATGCGCGACGAGAATGATTTGAGGCTTGTGGTTTTTGGTGTGGTTGACCAGTGAGTCATGGACTCCGCGAAAGGATGAGCCCGGTGTCAGGAAGATGTAGTCATGTCCGAGCTCGCCGATTAGCTCGGCAATCATATCCGAGCCATATTCGGCCTTGGGCTGGTTGGCGGGCAAATTGATGGGTGTTTCCGTCGCAAAGTCGGGGGCAGCCGGATAGTTGTTATTGATTTCGTCGCTCATGATGTCTCCCTGGATGGGCTTTAGGGTGCCCGGTTTCAAGTTTGCGGCAGCTTATCTGGCAGATGGGCTTTGGCAAAGGGGCAGGGCGGCAATGTTGGGATAAATTTTGGGTGCACAGCCAAGAATTTTTATATTCATCAAATCAATTTACTTCATAATCTTTATCAATTTGATTTATTACTATGCGGGCTTAGGCTGCTGGTTGAAATAACCGCTTAACCGCGCTGAACCTTATTTCTGTGCTGGTCTAGACGCCGTGCCCTTTGTCGATAACAATGGGTGAATAATACAAATAACAGGTTCCACAGGGACCTGGCTGGGAGAATGACTGATGCCAACAAAGACGCTCAAAAACGTAACCGTCGCTGACGCCTATCTGGCAGTCCTGGCAGATCGTGGTGTTGATTATTTGTTCGCCAATGCCGGTACGGATTTTGCACCGCTAATTGAAGCGCTGGCTAAGGCTCAGGCGCTCGGGACACCACATCCGCATCCGGTGACCTGCCCGCATGAAAACACCGCCCAGCATATGGCGATTGGCTATTACCTCGCGACCGGACGGCCGCAGCTGACAATGATGCATGTCAATGTCGGGACGGCGAACGCAATGAATGGTTTGTTGAATGCGTCACGGGGCCAGACGCCGATGCTGTTTACGGCTGGCCGGACACCGACTAACGAAGACAAGCTTAAAGGCCATCGCTCACTCGATATCCACTGGACCCAGGAAATGTTCGATCAGGGCGGCATGACTCGCGAGGCCGTTAAATGGGATTATGAACTCCGCAATGGCGAGCAGGTCGAAACTGTTGTTGACCGGGCTTTGAGCGTGATGATGAGTGACCCCAAGGGACCGGCCTATCTGTCTTTGCCGCGCGAAGTTCTGGCAATTGAAATGGATGAGTTCGAATTTGAGTCACCCGGTCGTATTCAGCCGGCATCACCAAGTCTGCCGAATGCTGATGCGCTGGATGAAGCGGCCTCGATACTGGCCAAGGCCAAGAACCCCGTCATCATTACCAACTGGGCCGGTCGCAATCCCAATGTAATGCCGGCGCTGGTTGACCTGGCGGACAAGTACGCCATTCCGGTGGTTGAGTATCGTAACCGGTTTGTCGCGATGCCGCGTCGTCATCCGATGTTTGCCGGTGGCAATCCTAACCCGTTTGTCGAAGCAGCTGATGCCATCCTGGTGATCGATTCAGCGACACCGTGGCTGCCATCGCAGGTTTCACCGTCGGACGATTGCAAGGTCATTCATCTGGCACCCGACCCGCATTACAGCTATCTGCCGATTCGCGGTTTCCGGGCCGATATTGCGCTGGCCTGTGATAGCGCACTTGGGCTCGTGGCCCTCAATGCCGGGATGGATGAACCTTCGAAATCAAATCAGGCAGCCATCGACAGCCGCCGCAAGACGGTTACGGCGCTGCATGAAGAGTTGGAAGAGAGCTGGGCCAAGAAGCTACAGGACGTAAAGGACCAGACACCAATCCATCCGGCGTGGATATCAGACTGCATCGCCAAGATCAGCGATGCCGATACGATCTTCGCCAAGGAATCCCAGCTTCAGGTTCAGTATCTCGATACCTCCAAGCCGACCAAGATTCTCAATGCCGGTGCGTCATCCGGGTTGGGTCACGGCATGGGTGTGGCGCTTGGCGCCAAGCTCGCCAATCGGGACAATCTGGTGATCGGCACCCATGGCGACGGTTCCTATATGTTTAACGTTCCTGTTTCAGCGCATTACGTTGCCGCAGAGCAGGAATGTCCAATCCTCACCGTCGTGTTCAATAACCAGAAATGGCAGGCCGTGCGCGGGTCGGCGCTGGGTCTGCACCCCGATGGTTATGCCGCGAAGGCCAACCGTCCACCGCTTATGTATTTCACGGTTGATCAGCATTATGAAAAGCTGGTGGAGGTTTCCGGCGGCTATGGCGAGCAGGTCACCGATCCGAAGGATATGCTGCCAGCACTGGAACGCGCTGTGAAAGAGGTTATGGTCAATAAACGGTCGGCGTTGCTGAACGTTATGGCATCCGATCCGACTTAAGAAACAAGACAAAAAATTATTAATTAGGGGATGACGTCGTTGGACGAGTTTTCGACATTGCAACAAATCGCGGTTCGCGCGCGCAGAAATCTGAACTGGGATGTTTGGGATTATCTCATGGGCGGATCCGAGACCGAGACCAGCCTGAAACGCAATCGGCAGGGCTTCGATTCGCTGGGGCTGGCACCGCGAATTTTGCGCAATGTCGCCAATGTTGATCCCTCGACCACATTCCTGGGAAAACAAATCCGTCTGCCAGTGATGCTGGCACCCATCGGCTCTTTGCAACTGGTCACGCCTGATGGCGGATTAGCGTCGGCGCAAGCAGCAGCAGAAGCAGGAACAATAAGCTTCTTGAGCTCTGTGACCCAGCCGGAGATGGAAGAAGTAGGACCGGCAACCAATGCCCCCAAGGTTTTTCAGCTCTATGTCAAAGGCGATGATGACTGGATCGACGAGCAGGTTAAACGGGCTATAGACTCCGGCTTTGAGATTTTCTGTCTGACGGTAGATACGGCGCTCTATAGCCGCCGTGAACGGGATATACTCAAGCGCTGGGAACCAAGCTCCAGACGCGCCGTCGTCGAAGGCGCGGATCAGGATTATCTCGCGATGTTGAACTGGGATACCGTCAAACGGTTCAAGGACCGCCATGATATTCCGCTTATCCTCAAAGGGATCGGAACTGGCGAGGACGCAACAATAGCGCTCGAGCATGGCGTCGAGTGCATTTACGTTTCAAATCATGGTGGTCGCCAGCTTGATCACGGGCGCGGGTCGATTGATGTCCTGCCGGAAGTCGTTGAAGCCGTAAACGGCAAAGCGAGCGTCCTGGTTGATGGCGCGATCATGCGTGGAACTGACGTTATTAAGGCGCTGGCCCTCGGCGCAGACGCGGTTTGTATTGGCAAATTACAGGGGCTGGGGTTGGCCGCCGGTGGCAAGGACGGGCTGGTTCATACGCTTCGTCTACTGGAAGAAGAAATACGGACCTCGATGGCCCTGTTGGGACTACATAATTTTTCAGAATTGGATGCCAGCTTTGTGGAAGAGGTCGAACCTTTGATGCCGGCACACCAGACATCACCTTACACACACATAGAACTAGAAGAGCGGGAGTATGAAAGATGAGCGATATCAAGGCACATGACCGCCCGGTCAATCTCGGTAATCCGCAGATGGGTTGGGCCAGTGATGTTGCAGCAGAAATGCTGCGGCAGTTGGGAATAAAATATATTTCCCTGAACCCGGGGGCGAGTTATCGCGGGCTTCACGACTCCATCGTCAACTATCTCGGCAATGATACGCCGCAGATGTTGATCTGCCTGCATGAAGATCATGCCGTACACGTTGCGCAGGGCTATGCAAAAGCAACCGGCGAACCGATGGCTTGTGCGCTGCATTCCAATGTTGGTCTGATGCATGGTCTGATGGCGACCTTCAATGCCTGGTGTAACCGGGCACCGATGATCATGATGGGGGCAACGGGGCCAATTGATGCGCCGCTACGCCGCCCGTGGATTGACTGGATTCATACGGCAAAGGATCAGGGCGCCTTATTGCGGGATTACACAAAGTGGGATGACGAGCCCCGTTCGCCCGGCGCCATTGTGGAAACAATGTTGCGGGCCAACCAGATGGCGCGTTCAGAACCACCGGGACCGGTTTATGTCTGTCTTGATGCCGGATTGCAGGAAGCTGCGCTTGATGAGGAAATCAAGATACCCGATGTCAGTCGTTTCCAGCCTTCTCAACCGCCACGGGCGTCGGCTGACAATGTCAAGGAAGTTGCCGACATGCTGCTTGGAGCCACTAGCCCAGTCATTATGATTGGCCGCAGCGGACGCTCCCAGGAAGCCTGGGACAACCGGATCAAACTGGCAGAACTTGTGGGCGCTGGCGTCTTCACCAATCTGCGGAATGCAGCAGTTTTTCCTAGCGACCATCTGCTGCATGTCGGACGACCTGCCGGTCGGATTACCGACGTAATGCGCAGCACGGTCACCGAAGCCGATGCTATCCTCAGCCTGAACTGGCTGGACTTTGGCGGGACGCAACGTTTGTTGACCCGCGATGGCGAGCTTAAAGGCAAGATCGTCCATTGTTCGATGGAAGAATATGTCCATAACGGGTGGGGCGGTGAGCTGTTCGAACTCCCGATGGCTGATATCAAAATTACGGCTGATCACGATGCTTTTGTGGTGCAGCTGATCGAAGAAATTGAAAGCCGTGGCGGCGAAGCAAAATGGGACGGCAAACGCGTCGGCCCTGAACCAGCCGCTTATGAAAAGATTGCTGATCGCGACCCGAACAGCGTCTTGCAGCCTGCGGATATCGTGACGGCTCTGGCTGAGGCGCAGGGTGATCGCAAGATTAGTCTCAACCGGGTGAGTTCCGGTGGCGTCGGTCCGGCCTATCACTTCACAGCCCCCTTGTCCTATCTCGGACATGATGGCGGCGGCGGACTGGCCTCCGGCCCGGGCACTTCAGTCGGGGCCGCGCTGGCGGTCATGGATACAGACTGGTTGCCGGTGTCGGTTCTCGGTGATGGCGATTTCATGCAGGGCAACACAGCTCTGTGGACGGCCGCGAAATACGAAATCCCGATGCTGGTGATTATTTCCAATAACCGCTCGAACTTTAACGATGAGCTTCATCAGGAAACTGTTGCCAAAGATCGTGACCGTCCGGTTGAAAATCGCTGGATCGGTATGCGGATTAGTGAGCCGGATATCAATTTAACGGAGCTTGCTGAATCTCTCGGATTTGAGGCTGTTGGCCCGGTGGAGACGGCTGGTGAGCTTTTGGAAGCGATTGAAAATGGGCTGAAGGCTGTTGAAGCCGGCGGTCAGCATTTCATCAATGTGCATGTAGATACCGGCTATGCCGAACCGCCGCTGATGCGTGGCGGGAGCAAGGGCGAGTAACGGGAAGGTATAGGAGAAAGATAATGGCTGATTTAACCAAATTTGACCGACCCGTTAATGTCGGCAATCCCAAGATGGGATGGGCCAGCGATGTCGCAGCGGAAATGCTGCGCCGTATGGGTATTAAATATCTGTCGATGAATCCCGGGGCGAGCTATCGCGGGTTTCATGACTCAATCGTCAACTATCTCGGCAATGACGATCCGCAGATGATCCTGTGTCTGCATGAGGATCACGCGGTTCATATTGCGCAGGGCTATGCGAAGGCAACGGATGAGCCGATGGGCTGTATTCTGCATTCGAATGTCGGGCTGATGCACGGTATGATGGGTATCTTTAACGCCTGGTGTAACCGGGTGCCGATGGTCATCATGGGGGCCACCGGCCCCGTCGATGTGATGAAACGTCGTCCGTGGATTGACTGGATTCATACCGCTAAAGATCAGGGTGCCTTGATCCGTAATTTCGTCAAATATGATGACGAGCCGCGGTCTGCCCAAGCGCTTGCCGAAACCATGGTGCGGGTGAACAAGACCATTCGGACCGCGCCGACGGCGCCGGCCTATGTGTGTCTGGATGCTGGTCTGCAGGAATCAGAGATCGATCCGGACATGAAACTGCCGGATGTGTCGCGCTTCCTGCCGCCACCACCGACTCCGGCCCCACAGCAAAGTATCGATGAAGCGGCTGATCTTCTGGCAAATGCCAAGAGACCGGTCATCATGATGGGGCGTCTTAAACGCCACGAGAAAGGCTGGGCCGATCGTATCAAGCTAGCCGAGCTTCTCGGCGCTGGCGTTGTCACAGACATGAAAACCGGGATCGCTTTTCCAACCGACCATGCGTTGCACCTCGCGCCACCAGCTAACCGTCCCCGCGATGAAGCTGTCGCGGAGATGAAAGAAGCCGACGTCATTCTCGATCTGAACTGGGTCGATCTGGCCGGGACCTTCAAGCTTGTCTTCGGCAGGGATGATGTGAATGCCAAGGTCATTCATGTATCGATGGATTCAATTATCCATAATGGTTGGACAACCGATCATATGGGAATGCCCCTTGGTGACGTGACCATGCTGGCCGAGCCGGAACCGGTAGTTGAACAGCTTCTGGAAGCGTTAGACAAACGGCTTGGTGGCAAGTCCAAGTGGGATGGTGAGAACAAAGGTCGTTCGCCTGAGCCTGACACGACCTATGACATGCTGAACCAGGACGATAACATATCAGTTGAAGCGGTTACACTTTGCATGAATGAAGTCCGCAAAGGCCGCAACATCACCTTGACCAATGTCACCATTGGCTGGGCGGCAGATGGGTATCACTTCACCCATCCGCTGGATTATCTCGGTAATGATGGCGGCGGCGGACTGGCGTCCGGTACTGGCACGGCCATCGGCGGCGGTTTGGCTCTCGCTGATACGGATCGTACGGTTGTTGCCGTGCTTGGCGATGGTGACACCATGCAGGGCGCGTCGTCGCTTTGGACTGCGGCGCATTACAGCATTCCGGTGTTGTTCGTGATCTCGAATAACCGGTCCAACTTTAATGATGAAATCCATCAGGAAACGGTCGCGATCGCACGGAACCGGCCTGTTGAAAATCGCTGGATTGGTCAGCGGATCGACGACCCGTCAGTGTCGATTGAAAAATACGCAGCGTCTTTGGGTGTTGAATCCGCTGGGCCGATCGAGAAAATCGCCGATCTTGTGCCGGCCCTGGAGAAAGCGCTCAAGGTGGTTGAATCCGGTAAGCCTTATCTGCTTAACGTCCATGTTGAGAAGGGCTATGCGGTACCGCCGCCGGCTCGTGAAGCGTAATGTGTCCGGTGGATAGTGGAGATGACCTGGGTAAGCGGGCTTTGGCCCGCGAACAGGTCTATCTCTGCATTATGACCAATGTTGAGCCGCCTCCCGAGGGCAAGGCACCGCGCGAAACACTGATGCATGATCACAAAACCTATCTTCGTGATCTGGAACGCAAAGGGTTGTTGTTCGGGGCAGGGCGGTTGTTCAATGAGGAGGAAAACGAGCATGCCGAGATCGGTCACGGCATGATCGTGATCCGTGCTAAAACCCGGGCCGAAGCCGAAGCAATTGCCTTTGAAGAACCCTTCACCAAGGCAGGTTATCGCACGATGGTCCTGCATCCGTGGCAACGGAACGAAGGCAGCGTCGATATTTCCATTCGCTTGATGGATTCGGTGCTTGAGATCGATAGCCGGACGTATGATTTGGTGCCTCGTGATGGTGCAGTTCGAACCTGAGGTCTGAGCGAGCAAGTTTTGATTATGCGACCGAATTAAAGCGGGTCGTGTTGTAAAGAAGGTGATTTAACATGAGTGACGGCGAGCCAATTCGCAAAGCCAATACCCGGTATCAGTCCGACATCATTGTCGACATGATCAAACTCTATGATTTTCCGGCGATTCCACTGAATCCGGGTGCCAGCTACCGGGGGCTGCACGATAGCCTGGTCAATTATGGTGAAAACGATCCGCCGATGATCCTGTGTAATCATGAGAAAATCGCCATTCAAATCGCCCACGGTTACACCAAGGCCACCGGCAAGCCGATGGCGGCTGCGGTTCATAATGTGGTTGGCCTGTTGCATGCACCACTGGCAGTTTATTACGCCTATATCGATCGCTGCCCGGTCTTCCTGATTGGGGCAACCGGCCCGATGGATGAGAAACTGCGTCGTCCGTTCATCGACTGGATTCATACCGCCTTTGCGCAAGGGTCGGCGGTGCGCGACTTTACAAAATGGGATTACCAGCCCGGTAGTGTGCATGGCATTCCGGATTCATTCGCCCGCGCCTATTCGATCATGATGACTGAACCGCAGGGCCCGGTTTACATGGTTTATGACGCCGGCATTCAGGAAGCAGAGCTGACAGAGAATATCCAGATTCCGTCAGACGATGCTGTGAAGGTTCCGCCACGTCTCGCTGCTGATCCCAAGCTGATTGACGAGGCTGCTGAAATGCTGCTGGCCGCTGATTATCCGGTCCTGTTGACCGAATATGCCGCGCGTGCACCGATTGGCTTCGATGACACCGTCAAGCTGGCCGAGACTGTCGGCTCAGCGGTCTTTGATATTAACAAGCGGCTGGGCTTCCCAAACCGGCATCCACTCAACGTTTCCATGCATGCCGATGCTTTCAAGGGTGCCGACTTGGTAATGGCCCTTGATGTTATTGACTGGACGCGCGGGTCACACAAACCGAACTGGGAAACCCGTGAAGTCGAAGCGGTGACAACACCAGACTGCAAATGGATCGATATTGGGTTCGCGGATATTGAAATCAGCAAATGGGCCACCGATTACAACAAGCATCACAACTGGGACATGCGGATTCTGGCCGATACTGCCAATGCGATCCCTGCCCTGAACGAGGCCTGTATTGCCCGCATTAAGGATGACGACAAGCTGGCTGCGCGCATCGTCGAGCGGACCAAAGAAGTTGGTGAGAAACATACGGCGCAGTGGGGAAAATGGCAGGAACAGGTCAAAGACACCTGGGACCAGATGCCGATGCACGAAGCCCGCATGGCGACGGAAGTCTGGGAAGCCATCAAGGATGAAGATTGGGTTCTGACGGCGGGTACGTTGAAAGACTGGGTCCGCAAGGTCTGGAACTTTGACAAGCCTTATCAGCATCCCGGTCGAGATCTCGGCACCGCGACGCAGTTCGGTATCTCAATGGGTGTTGCTTACGCCTATAAAGACACTGACAAGCTGGTCGTTGATCTGCAGCCTGATGGCGATTTGATGTTTGACCTCGGTGCCATGTGGGTCGCCGCCAAATATGAAATCCCGATGCTGGTCATCATGTACAATAACCGTGCTTATTATAACGACTGGGCGCATCAGATTTCGGTCGCCAACAAACGCGGTACCGATCCGGATCGTGCCTATATCGGTATGGACCTTGAAGGTCCGGAACCGGACTTCGCCCATATTGCCAAGGGAATGGATTGGTATGCCGAGGGACCGATCTTTGATCCCAAGGAAATCGGTCCGGCAGTTGCGCGTGGTATCGAGCAGGTCAAAAAAGGCAAGCCTGCTCTGATTGATGTCATTACCTGGCGGCGCGGCGAGGCGGCCTAGGAATTTTCTGGCCGTTCCAGCGTCGTTGGGACAGAATAATCACGCGTTGAGTGCGTCCCGTTAACCGAGGAGGGTTCAGCCATGATGATTCAGAATGCGCCAGACGGTGAACCGCGATTTGTTAGCCTGATGGCCGAGCATAACGAGCTGTGTGAACAGTTTGCCCGCGCCTTTGGCAATGACCGGTTTGAAAAACCCGACCCGTTTGAGGAAACCATCTATGTTATCGGCCATCATGACCGCGGCTGGGACAAGTTTGATGCCAGCCCGGTGCTTGATCCGGTCAGCGGTTTTCCCACCGGTGTTGGCGGCGCCAAAGGGCCGGGTGGGGCCGCAACCACCAAACTGTCACCGGACTTTAATCAAGCACGCCATGATTATTGCGGCCTGTTGGCTTCAATGCATACCTGGGGGCTGTATCACGCGCGCTATGGCTTCTCGGATTTTCGGGTGCGGCCCGGCGGGTCGACGTCAGTGCCGATCTCACCGGAGATGGCCGACGAAACCAATGAAATCCTTGAAGCGGAGATAGCGCGACAGGAGGCTCTGAAAGCCAAACTTGCGAGCGATCCTGCAACAGCAAGCTGGGTCGAGGAAGACAGATTGTTCCAAAATTACAAGCTGCTGCAGTTTTGCGACACGCTGGCGCTCTATTTCAACCTGCGGCACGAAAGTGATCGGGTCGCCGAGGTCTTTACCCACGTCCCGGAGTCCGCAAGCAGTGATACCTCCGTTACCGTAACACCAGAGGGCAACAGTACTTATTCATTTGCGCCGTTTCCCTTTGCAGGTGACAGTCTCGAAATTCGATCAAAAGGCCGTTATTTGACGGCGATGCCCGGCGATGCGGCACCAGACGATCTTGGTGCCCATATTGCAGCGCTGCCTGCAGAAGAGCAGGTTTTTACTTTCGTTACTACCTGAACAGACCGGCCCGAAAAAATTTAGCGCTGGTGGGCTGGTCCCACCCGCGCCTGGCTGCTAATTTCAGGTGACAATTTTCAACAGCTTAAAAGATAAGGGACGGCTCATGAGCGAGGGCGGCATCAAAAAATCAAACGTCAAATACCAGTCAGACGTCATAGTCGATCTGATCAAGGATTTTGGCTTCAAACATATCGCGCTTAATCCGGGGGCTAGCTATCGCGGGCTGCATGACAGCTTGGTCAATTACGGCGAAAACGATCCGCCGATGATGCTCTGCACCCATGAAAAGATCGCGGTGCAGATGGCGCATGGTTATGCCCGCGCCACTGGCGAGCCGATGATCGCCATTGTTCATAACCTAGTCGGGCTGCTGCACGCGCCAATGGGCGTCTATTATGCCTATCTCGATCGCGCGCCCGTCTTCATAATTGGTGCCACCGGGCCGGTTGCTGAACCGAAACGCCGCCCGTTTATTGACTGGATTCATTCCGCGAACGTTCAGGGACAAATTCTGCGCGACTTCGTCAAATGGGATGCTCAGCCCAACACGATTGACTATGTGCCGGATGCCTTTGCACGCGCCTATTCCGTTATGATGACGGCGCGCCAGGGACCAATTTATATGTGCTATGACGCCGGGTTGCAGGAAGCCGAGCTGGATCATGAAATCCACATGCCGCCGAAGTCAGCGGCGCGGGTGCCAGCACAGGCAGCCCCCGATCCGACGGCGCTTGGTGAGGCGGCAGAGTTGCTGGCCAAGGCCGAACGTCCGGCGATTGTCGCGGACTTCGCCGCGCGACCACCGCATGGCTGGGATCATGTAATCGATATTGCGGAAACACTGGGTGCCAGCGTGTGGGATGTAAACTCGCGTCTCAACTTCCCCGGCAATCATCCACTCAATCTCTCAATGGATCAGCAGGCCTGCTACGAGGATGTGGATTGCGTATTGCTGCTCGACGTTGCCGACTTCGAAAAACATACCCATGTCCGTGATATTTCGACCCGGTCGGTAAAACCATCGGTTAAAGAAGACGCCAAATGGATTGATATTGGCTGGACCGATACCGAAATCAGCAAATGGTCGATGGATTATTCGCGAACCCTGTTTCCAGATGTCCGGATGACCGCCGATGTTGTGACGGCAACACCGATGCTCACCGAGCTGATGAAAGGCCATATCGCCAACACGGATGGGCTGGCCGAAAAGATCGCCAAACGGACCGAGCTTATCCACGAGAAACATCACAAAATCCGCGCGCAATGGCGCAAGGAAGCTGAAGAAGATTGGGATTCTCAGCCAATGACGGTGGGTCGTCTGGCGCTTGAAACCTGGGAAGTCATCAAGGATGAAGACTGGGTTCTGACAGCAGGCACGATGCATGATGCCGCACGCCGGCTGTGGGACTTTGACCGTCCGTATTGCCATGGTGGCCGCGAGCTCGGTACCGGCACCCAGATCGGTACCTCACTCGGGGTCGCATTGGCCAATAAAGGCACCGGTCGTCTCTGCATCAATATGCAGCCAGATGGCGATTTGATGTTCGATGCTGGTGCCTTGTGGATGGCGGCCAAGTACGAAATTCCGATGCTTATCGTGATGTACAACAATCGCGCTTACTACAATGACTGGAACCATCAGATCGTGATCGCCAATAACCGTGGCACCGATCCGAGCCGCGCCTATATCGGCATGGATTTGCTCGATCCCGATCCAGACTTCGCCGGTCTGGCACGTTCGCAGGGCTGGTGGGCGGAAGGCCCGATTGAGAATGGTGACGATGTGCAAGGGGCCTTACGTCGGGCCATCGAACAGGTCAAAAAGGGCAAGCCCGCTCTTGTCGATACTGTCTGCATGCGCGGTAAGGGTAAAGCAGCACTGACGTAAGGTCGCGAGTAACGGCTATTTAAGAAAGGGCAGGATTTAAACTCTGCCCTTTTCAAATTCACACCTGCTGAAGTCCTGTCATCACGGGTTACCCCCTTTCTTTCCGGGGACGCGGAGAATATTATCTCGCCACCGCCGGTTAACCGGCACAGGCATTTGTTTGGAGCAAGAATATGGTTGAGAAGTTTGGTGTTGGGCAGCCGGTCCCGCGTTTTGAAGACCCGCGTTTATTGACCGGTGGCGGCAAGTATATGGACGACAACCAACTGCCAAATGAGACAAAAGCCTATATTCTGCGCTCGCCTTATGCCCATGCAAAAATCAATTCCATGGACATCACGGCTGCCAGGCAGGCGCCGGGTGTTGTCGAGATTTTGACTGGACAGGATTATGTCGATGATGGTCATGGTGAGCTCAAATGTTCGCCGGTTCAGAAACAGCGCGATGGCTCGCGGATGTTTGAGCCTGACAATCCGCCGTTGGTGCTCGATGCCGTCAAAATGGTCGGCGATTATGTCGCTATGATTATTGCAGAGACACAGGATCAGGCAAAAGACGCTGCCGAGCTGATTGAAGTTGATTACGAGCCGCTTCCTGCCGTTTCGCTGCCGTTTCCGGCATCGCGGCCAGATGCGCCTAAAGTCTGGGAGGAACACGACAGCAATATCTGCTTTGTGCATACAGTCGGTGACAAAGCGGCGACCGATGCGGCCTTTGAGCGCGCGGCGACGATTGTCGGTGGTGAGCTGCCGGTAAATCGTAGCGCCCATGTCACGATGGAACCGCGTGGGGCGATTGGTGATTACAATCAGGGCTCAGGCATGCTGACGCTCTATACCGGCGTGCATTATCCGTGGCAGCTCCGCGAAGAACTCGCGGGGAAGATCTTCAATATGCCGGAAACCAAAGTGCGGGTTGTTGCCGGTGATATGGGCGGCAGCTTTGGTCTGCGTGGCGGTACCTATCGCGAGCATGTGCTGGTAAGCTGGGCTGCTTTGCGTATTGGCCGCCCGGTGAAATGGGTTTGCGAGCGGTCCGAAGGATTTATGAGCGATCATCAGGGGCGTGATGTCTACTGGGACGCTGAAATTGCGCTCGATGAAAACGGTAAATTCCTGGCTGTTCGAGCTACGAGCTTTGCCAATGTCGGGGCCTATCTCGCAAGCAAAGGCACGCTGCCACCGGTTGCCAATCTAGGCACCATGGCGGGGACCTATGATATCCCGGCAATGTATGTTGATGTCTCGGCGGTCTTTACCAATACCAATCCGATCTGCCCATTCCGGGGCAATGGGCGTCCGGAAGCCTCGTATGTCATTGAGCGTTTGATTGATCTCGCGGCAGACGAAACCGGTATTGATCCGGCGGAGCTGCGGCGTATCAACCAGATTCCTCCGGAGTCCATCCCCTATAAAACGGCGCTGACCTTTACCTATGACAGCGGCAATTTTGGCGACAATCTCGAGAAAACACTGGAGATGGTCGATTATGATGGTTTCCTGGCCCGTCGCGAGCAGTCCAGAGCAAATGGCAAACTGCGCGGGATCGGACTTTCCAACAGTATCGAACGTGCGGCGGCCGCCAGTATTGAGCAGGTGGAAATCCGCTTTAATCCCGGCGGCACAGCAACGCTTTATGCCGGCACCAGCCAGCAGGGGCAGGGGCATGAGACTATCTTCAAACAGATTATGTGCGAGAAGCTGGGCCTCGATCCCTATGAGGTCGGTTTCAATGAGGGCGATACATCGATCCTCGCCTTTGGTGGGGGTACCGGCGGCTCCCGGTCGGCGACGCTAGGCGGTAGTGCGGTTCTTGGCTGCTCTGACAAGATTATCGAGAAAGCAACCAAGCTTGCGGCGCATCTTCTGGAAGCAGCGGATGCTGATATTGAATTCGCCGATGGCACATTCGTCGTAGCCGGTACTGACAAGACCATCAGCCTGACCGAAGTCGCGCAGGCCAGTTACAAGCCAGGTCGGACGCCGCCTGATATGGAGCCTGGTCTCGGCGCGATCTTTACCTATGAGGCCCCGAAGGAGAATTTCCCCAATGGTTGTCACGCCTGTGAGGTCGAGATCGACCCCGAAACCGGTGTGATCGAAATCGTCAGCTATAAGGTCGTTGATGACGTTGGTACGGTGTTGAATCCGCTGACCCTGAAGGGTCAGATTATGGGCGGTGTTGCTCATGGTATTGGGCAGGCGTTGCTTGAGGAAATTCAGTTTGATGCTGATAGTGGCCAGCTGGTGACGGGTTCCTTCATGGATTACACGATGCCGCGAGCCGATAATATGAGCTACATCGATGTGGTGAGTAACCCGTGCCCGACGGCGACCAACCCCCTTGGTTGCAAAGGGGCAGGCGAGGCCGGCACCGTTGGTGCAGTGCCCTGTGTCATGAACTCGGTCGTTGATGCGCTGTCAGAATATGGCATTCGTCATATTGATATGCCGGCGACTCCCGCAAAGATCTGGGCGGCTATTCAGGCAGCGAAGAAAGCGGCGGCGTAAGCGTCTTCTATGCCGATCGAGAAATCGGTTTCTATCGGCGAGGGTGACAATAGTCTTTTCGGCACGTTAACCCTTCCGGAAGGGACGAGCCGTTTTGACGCCGTCCTGATCTGGTCAGGGTCTGGGCCAACGGACCGGGACGGCAATTTTTCGGGACATAACAATAATTGCCTTGAGATGGTCGCGCATGGCTTGGCGGCCGCCGGCTATGCCTCCATTCGGGCCGACAAGCGCGGCATCGGTGAAAGTGCTGCAGCGGTATCGAATGAAATTGATCTTCGCTTTGAAACCTATATCGACGATGCGATGCGTTGGGCCGAGTTTCTCAAACAGGTCCCGGGTGTTCGCCAGGTTTTGCTGTTGGGACACAGTGAAGGAGCCCTTATCCAGACAATGGTCGCACAACACTTCGGTGCGGCCGGATTGGTGCTTGTCGCTGGAACCGGCTTTAAAGCTGCCGACATTTTACGGCGGCAACTTGCGGCTCCGTCCTTCACGATCCCTGAAAAGCAACTAACAGAAATTCACACAATCCTGGATAGTCTGGATGCCGGGGAAATTGTTGATGTTGTTTCTCCCGATCTGGAAGGCCAGTACCGTCCGAGCGTGCAACCCTATTTGATGTCGTGGTTCAAATATGATCCGCAGGCTGAGTTGGCTAAAACTGATCTGCCGGTATTGGTCATACAGGGCACAACAGATTTCCAGGTGCTAATGGAGGATGCGGAACGTTTGGCGGCGGCCCGTCCTGCTATAGAATTGTTGCAAATCGACGGGATGAACCATGTTCTCAAGGAGGCACCGAAAGAGCGGTCTTCCAACTACGCGACTTACGGCAAACCTCTGTTGCCGCTGAGCAGCAAATTAATGCCGGCGATTACGGCTTTCTTTGACAAACATGCTCTTTCCGCCGAGGTAGCGAATGATCGCTAGCTAGCCAACCTTGCCACCGGGTAAATGCGGAAACGCTGAATGCTCATGCGGCAGGGTTACCGGCATCGCTTCTGTGACGCTTGCGGTGGCAAGTTCATCCAGTGACGTTACGCCGATGAGTCCCATTGTCGTGGTGATTTCCCGTTCCAGAAGTTCGAGACAGCGAACAAGACCTTCAGCACCACCGGCGCCGAGCGCATAGGCTTGCAGCCGACCAATGCCAACGGCTTTTGCACCAAGGATCAGGGCTTTGACGATGTCTGTGCCACGGGTGAATCCGCCATCGATAAGGACCTCCGCTTTGCCATCAACTGCTTCTACGATTTCAGGCAGCATTTGGATATTGCCGAGAACATGATCGAGCTGACGTCCGCCATGGTTCGAGATATAGACGCCCTGGACACCGTGCTCGACAGCGAGGGCGGCATCCTCGGCGGTCATGATGCCTTTCAGGATCAGCGGCGTATCTCCAATTTCACCCTGGATCAGCTTGACGGTTTCCCAGGTGATCTTCTTTTGCCATTCGCGAGCAGCGACGCGGCGCAAGGCCAGCTGTGCGGGGTTGAGCCGTTCGCGATTGCCATAGAAAGCCGAGTCGACTGTCAGCGTCACCGACGCGTAGTTGGCTTTGACGACACGGCGCACCAGATCTCTGATCCAGTCATCATCCCCACGCACATAAATCTGAAATGATTTCGGATGCGGACTGTTGGCTGCAACTTCTTCGAGGCTCGGCTGGCAGACGGTAGAGAGAAAGTTGACGCTGCCAAATTCTTCTGCGGCATTGTCAACGTCGATACCACCATTGGCGGAGAAGCGTTCAATGCCGCCCATCGGCGCGAGAAGCACCGGAATGCGGAGTTTATGTCCGAAGAATTCTGTCTCCGTATTAATCTCGCTGACATCGCGACAGATGCGCGGACGGAAGGCGAGACAATCGAGGGCCATGCGGTTACGCCGGAGCGAGGTCTCACTCTCGGCAGCGCCACAAATATAATCCCAGTTGTCCTGATCAAGATTACGCCGGGCCATCATGATCATGTCGTGCGTGGTCTCAAAAATGGCGTCACTCATTATGTTCTCCGTCTATCGGGTGTGTAAATTGTCAACGGGCGGTCAGGTTAAACGGCCACCGGGAATATGGGGGAAGGCACTCATTTCATGAGCCGGGTTCACCGGTCGGGCTTTTGCCAGATAAGAGGGATCGAGTTGATCCAGCGATGTCACGCCGAGTAATCCCATGGTAATCCTGATCTCGTCTTCGAGAATGGTCAGGCAATCCATCAGTGCGGATAGTCCGCCGGCGCACAAAGCAAATGCCTGCAGCTTACCAATTCCGACGGCCTGAGCCCCAAGGGCAATGGCTTTGAGGACATCAGTGCCACGCATAAAACCGCCATCGACAAAGACTTCGGCGCGGCCGTTTACGGCCGCGACAATGTCGGGCAGGACTTGAATGGTTGCCCGGTCGTGATCGAGCTGGCGGCCACCATGGTTCGATACGTAAATTACGGACGCACCGTGTTGAACACCAATTTCGGCGTCCTCGGGACGGCTGACCCCTTTGAGAATCATGGGGCCGCCCCAGATCTGACGGATTTCATCCCAGGTATCCCAGTTAAGGGCGGCCAGAAATTCCCGACCGGCGGAATTGGTGCGCGTGGGTGGCGTCCAGCCGGCCATCATCTGACGCTCACGATTGGAATAGACCGCCGCATCAACGGTGACGGCGAGGGCGTCATAATTGTTTTGTTTTACGCGACCGAGTAATTCTTCGAGCCAGTCTCGTCCACCGCGGACATAAATCTGATAGACCTTGGGGTGTAGGCTGTTCATTGCGATCTCTTCCAGCGAAGGTCTGGAATGACCGCTCAGCATGTTAAGAATGCCAAACTCTTCTGCCGCATCATCGACAGCCTGCGCGGCCGCCGGCGTGACGAGTTGAAGCGATGCCATGGGGGCAAGAAATACCGGTATACGAGACTTATGGCCCATCACTGTGGTGGAGTAGTCGATCTCGGAAACATCGCGGAGAACGCGAGGTTTGAGGGCAATTGAATCGAGACCGAACCGATTGCGGCGCATGGCGGTTTCACTTTCACTGCCGCCGGCAAGATAATCCCAGACCGGGCCACGGGCGTTGCGCCGAGCTCTCCTGATAATCTCGTGGTTCGTTCTGAATTCCATCTCTCGGTATGATCCCTGTATCTACGCTATTTGGGCGCGTCCGACCGGACGGCGGCGAAGGGCAAACTTTAGTGTCTGCATTGATCCTTGTCGAGATGAAGGGGGGTATCAAATTTTTGTTTAAATCGGTTTCCCAACAAAGAAATTAAGGCGTAAAATCCCACACATGTCTGAGATAGAAACAAAAGATCGTTCAACGCAGCGTTCACCAGCGGTTCCGATGGAGCCGGTGATTGACCCGGCGGCCTGGACTGCGTCTGACCTCGCGTCAGATCAGGGCTGGATTCACGAACTCTCAGAGTCGGATGTGGCGGAGCTTGATGCGTTGGTCACGTCACTCTCGGCGCGGATTACAGATGTCCTTGAAATAATGGATTCTGATGTCGTTCTGCCATCCCTGGGCCCACGGCTGGAGCGGGTCGCGAATGATGTGCTCCACGGCAGAGGGCTTGCCCTGATTAGGGGGGTGCCAGTTGAGCGTTATTCCAGGCTGGAATCCGCTATTGCATTCTGGTGTATCGGCGGTTTTATCGGCGATCCTGTATCACAGAACGCCAAAGGACATCTGTTGGGGCATGTTCAGGATCTCGGCGGGACAACGTTGGCCAATCCCAATAATCGGGGGTATCAGACCCAGGAAGGGCTGCCATATCACTGCGATTCCTGTGACGTTGTCGTGTTGTTGTGCCTCCATCCGTCTAAATCGGGTGGCGAGAGTACAGTCGTCAGCTCGCTGAACATTTATAACGAGATGCTCAAGCGAAATCCCGACGCAACGAAAGCTTTGACGGAAGCGATTTATCGCGATCGTCGAAATGAAATTCCTGAAGACAAGGACCCGTGGTTTCAGCTACCGGTCTTTAACTTCCATGACGATCTCATGACAGTGAGCTGGCAGGGTGGCTATATCCGTTCTGCCACCCGGTTTGACGAACTCCCGCCGCACTCTCAGGAATTGAAGGATGGCCTGGATTTGTTCAATCATCTGGCCAATGAGCTGGCTTATTCGATGGATTTTAAGCCCGGTGACATTCAGATTTTACATAACCATGTGACCGTGCATTCGCGGACGGCCTTTGAAGAATACCCGGAGCCGGAACGCAAACGACATCTATTGCGGCTGTGGCTGGCAACGCCAAACGGGCGTCCGCTATCGCCAGCCTACGCAAATCGATATGGAAACCTGAAACCCGGCGCCAGACCGGCAGGAGGAATAATTGTTCCTGGGACTTTATTTAAAGCCCCATTAGAGGCAGAATAAATTTTTACTATTAGGTAGATCGTTTCTGAGACGCTGGAAACGCAGGCAAATGCGAGGTTAGGAGAAGACAATGGAACTACCCACAAGCGATCGCTATCACTCCATGAGCGTTGATAGCTTCGATACCGAGAAGCTGTTGACTAATGCCGCCCGTCAGCGAGACGCCCGCAAGTTAAACGAATTCCCGATCTTTGATGCTGATGCGCATCACTATGAAGGCGAATCAATTTCAGAGATCATTGAGTTTATTGATGATGATATTCTGAACCATCTTGCTCGCGCCAATCCCGCAATTATTTCATCGGGCCGCGGCGGTTATCAGCCAATGGGTGGCCGGATCACTCGCTATCCTCTGCGCAAGATCGAAGAAACACCGGCAGACGGAACCCATCGCGATGTGCATCTGTCGCGTCGCTGGATGGACGCGATGGGCATCGACTATATTGGTTTGTTCCCCACAGGTATGCTGGGGATCGGTTTGATTCCGCAGGTCGAAGTTGAAGTCCAGTATGCCCGTGCTTATATGCGCTGGCTGACAGAAAAGATTTTGCCTCAGGATCCTCGGGTTAAGGGCTATGTGTTCTTACCATTCAATAGCCCGGAAGCTGCTTACGAAATTGCAACTGAATTTGGCGACAAGGAAGGCATCGTTGGCTTCCTGATCACCAGCCCTCGCTATAAGCCGGTCCACGACAATGCCTATATGAAGACTTACAGCTATATAGAAGAAACCGGTAAGCCGCTGATCTTCCATTCTGGCCTTAACTGGAATGATCCGTTGATGTCCGTGACCAACCGTTTTATCGCGGCGCATGCTCTCGGCTTCACGCTCTATAACGTGATCCATATGTGTAACTGGATTTGTAATGCGCTTAACGAACGTTTCCCGAAGATCCCGGTTGTCTGGACAGAGTCCGGTCTTGCCTGGGTGCCGTGGCTCGGGCAACGGCTTGATAATGACTACAAGATGCGGTCGTCGGAAATTCCTGGTCTAAAAAAACTGCCCAGCGAATATATGGGCGACATGTTCTACACCAGTCAGCCTATGGAAATGCCCAACGATCTCTCGTTCCTGGAAAGCACCTTCAAGATGATTAATGCAGAAACGCAGTTGCTTTATTCATCTGACTATCCGCATTGGGATGCTGATATGCCGAGCACGATCTACGATCTGCCATTCCTTGATGAGAAGGCAAAGCGGAACATTCTGGGCGGCAATGCAATCAGGATCTTTAACTTGGATGTGTCGGACCGCTATCCGAACTACAAGGCTGCGTAAGCATCAATCGATTTCTTCTCCTGCGAAGGCCGGGTGATTGCCCGGCCTTCGTTTCGAAGACAAGGTCAATTGGCTTTCGGGCTGAGGAAATAAGTAAAGAGATATCAAGTTAAGAAAGGGAGCGTAATGGCTAAGGAAATTCTCGTTGGAAAGGCCTCCGACTTCAAAGAAGGGGATAAGAAAATAGTCCCTAACGGCAAAAACAGCGAAATCGGCGTCTATCTTGTGCATGGGAACTGGTATGCCTATGCCAATCTGTGCCCGCATCAGGGTGGACCGGCTTGTGAAGGTCTGTTGATGGCCAAGGTTGAAGAGGTTATTGCCGAAGACAAAACCTATCAAGGCATGCGCTTTAATCACGACGAAATGCATATCGTTTGCCCATGGCATGGCTGGGAGTTCGATATTGCTGACGGCCAGGCTGTTGCCGACCGTAAATGGAGCCTTCGCAAGTTTGAGGTCGAGGTTCGCGGAGAAGATGTCTATGTCATCGCCTGAACCAGATCCCAGAGCGGCGGATCTTCCCGAGGGCGGTGAGGTCATCGCCCATATTCCGGATGAAGAGGCCGCCCTGCGCGCCTTTGCCAAGGCCGTTAGCGAAGTCCCAGAAGGCGAAGCTATTCCGGAGGCCGTAATTCAGCAGGGATTTACAGCACTGACCCGTCTTTATGCCGTCAAATTCCAGTTGGGCGAACGCTGGGAGCCCTTTGCGGATAACAGCATGGTGCCTGCAACAGCGGCTATGATTATGTGTACATCGATGATGAGAGCGGTGAATGTCGAGGTGTTTGAGCTCGGCATGTGGCAATCTTGGTCGGGTGCCTAAGCCCTAGAGGAGTACAATGGATTTACCGACGAGTGATATTCACAAGCAAGCCGTAAAATCTCTAGATACGACTAGTTTGCTAACCAACGCGGCCCGGCAACGGGATGCGCGCAACTATGCGTCATTCCCCATCGTTGATGTCGATTGCCATCATTATGAGAATGAGTCGATCTCAGAGATCGTTAAGTACATCGACGATCCCGTCATGAAGCAGATGGGAATGTTGTATACCGGTGGGGGAACGGGTGGTCAGACACCATTTAACCCCGGACTTGTTGGCTATCAGGATGTTGCTGGGCGCGTCACGCGCTATCCATTGCGTAAGACCGAGACGACGCCAGGAGATGACAAACATCGCGATGTTCACCTGTCGCTGCGCTGGATGGATGCGATGGGCGTTGATTATGTCTGCTTGTTCCCAACCCCGATGCTGAGCCTTGGCCTTCATCCGCAGCCAGAAGTCGAGGCAGGTTTGGCGAAAGCCTATAATCGGTGGCTCTTGGAAAATATTACGTCCAAAGAAGAACGCATCAAGACGATGATGTACGTACCGTTCAGTGACCCTGAAGCGGCCTATGAAACGGTTAAGGAATTTGGTGATCATCCCGATGTCATCGGCTTTATGATCGTGTCGGTGCGGTATCACGCGGTACACAGCAACGCTTACATGAAGACCTATGCGTTGATGGAAGAGCTCGGCAAACCGCTTGGGTTCCATAGTAACTATAACTGGAATGACCGGTTGGTCGGTAACAGCAACCGCTTCCTGGTGACGCATGCGCTGGGCTTTACCGTTTATAACGCAGTGCACCTGTGTAACTGGGTCGTCAACGCGATGCCGGAGCGGTTTCCCAAGCTAAAAACCGTCTGGATTGAATCAGGCCTTGCCTGGATTCCGTGGGTCATGCAGCGGCTGGACAATGATTACAAGATGCGCTGGTCCGAAGCGCCGTCTCTGAAGGGTCTGCCGAGCGATTATATGCGCGAGATGTATTACACCAGTCAGCCGATGGAAATGCCGGACAATATGGATGTCCTGAAAACGACGTTCGACATGATCAATGCCGATGATCAGCTGCTGTGGGCATCGGACTATCCGCATTGGGATATGGATGTGCCGAGTGTCATTTATGACCTGCCATTCCTGGATGAGCGGCAGAAACAAAAGATCCTCGGCGGTAATGCCATTGATCTGTTTAATCTCGATGTCAGCAAGCGTTTCCCGAACTACAAACCAGCCTGACGACGAATTGCGATGACCATAACCGAAGGCCTGATCGAGTTAATTCGCGAAAAGCCGGTTTCGGACGCTGATCTGCATCAAACGGCGCTATTCACGCTGGATGCCGTCGCCAATATGATCGCCGGTCGCAACTCTGAGCCAGGACGCAAACTTCTGGAGTGGGGATTAAGTCGCCGAGGAGACGCTGCACGGCGCGCCCTTGTCATGGGCGGACTCACCCATATTCTGGAAGTCGATGATATTCACCGGGCATCCGTGGTGCACACGGGCTGTGTGACGGTGCCAGTTGCCTTGTCATTGGCTGCAGATCAGGAAATCCCCGGCGATAAGTTTCTCAAGAGTGTGCTTTACGGATTTGAAGCGAGTTGCCGGGTTGGTATGGCTGTCGGCCCCGCGCATTACAAGATATGGCACAATACTGCGACTTGCGGTCCCTATGGCAGTGCGATGACCGCGGCGACGATCTTCGATTTAACCC
>CALIBP010000036.1 GCA_938048165.1 uncultured Alphaproteobacteria bacterium
TGCGGCAAGAAGTTTTGAACGCCGATCAGTTTATGACCCTTGCAGTACCGGGTGCCTGATTGATGGTTGCCGTGAAGCTGACGATTTCTGGAAGGGTGCAAGGTGTCTGGTATCGAGCCTGGACGGTTGAGAATGCGGAGGCACTAGGTTTGGATGGCTGGGTCCGAAACCGTCGCGATGGAACTGTCGAGGCCTGTTTTTGTGGGGCAGTACCAATGGTTCAGGAAATGGTGTCACGCTGCCGGACAGGACCTATCGCAGCCCAAGTTGAATCTGTTCAGGAGGAGGCAGCTGAACCGGTTTCGGAAGCTGGCTTCAAACAGTTGCCAACAATTTAGATTTTGACGGTTTTTCTGTCGAAGACGGTTTCGAAACTGGTTCGCAGCGCATCGGCGACGTCAGCCATCGTTGCAGGAATACCGAGCTCAACCAACGACGTAACCCCGTGATCCTGAATACCGCAGGGGACGATGCCTGAAAAATGTTCAAGGTCAGGTTCGACGTTGACTGAAATGCCGTGATAGCTCACCCAACGTCGCACGCGAACGCCGATAGCGGCTATTTTGGCTTCTATTACAGTGCCGTTCGAGTCTCGGCCTTGCTCGACCCAGATACCGACACGGCCTTCACGTCGTTCTCCTTTCACACTGAATTCAGCGAGCGTGTCGATAACCCATTGTTCAAGGTCGTGGACATATTTGCGGACATCGCTCCCACGCTCTGTGAGGTCGAGCATCGCATAGGCAACCAATTGTCCGGGGCCGTGATAGGTATATTGCCCGCCACGGCCAGTCTGGACGACAGGAAAGCGGTCCGGGTCGAGAAGGTCACCAGGTTGGGCGGCGGTCCCGGCTGTGTAAATTGGTGGGTGTTCAAGCAACCATACGCGTTGGCGCGCAATGCCTTCCCGGATGGCGGCAACATTTCGTTCCATTTCGGTTACCGCAACGTCATATTCGGTGGGATATTCCCAGGAATCTTTCCATTCTATGGAATTTATCGACATTTGTTCGGTTAGCCTTGCGATAACGATGGCAATTTGGTATCTCCCGCCACAGTATAAGGTTCTGTATTTAGGTACTCTATTGAATATGCGGTCGTGGCGGAACTGGTAGACGCGCAGCGTTGAGGTCGCTGTGGGAGCAATCCCGTGGAAGTTCGAGTCTTCTCGACCGCACCATTCATCAGGCCCGTAGCTTAAAAGCGCGGGCCTGTATTTTTAGTTAATCTCCGATTGGCGGCATTAACCGCCCGTGCATGTTGGTTTTGACATTGAGGGTTGTACGACATGGCAGAACCTGGGACCAATCAAGAAGAACAGCCCATCCAGGCGGAAGCATTGCTGGGATTAAGCCCAGAGCTTGTCGCCGCCGTCGCGGTAGCCCTCGACGATGAAGATCGTTTTGCCGCCCGCATTCACGTTGAACCGTTGCGGGCTCCTGAACTTGCAGATTTATTGCAGTTACTGCGGCCTGAACTGCGGCACCGCCTCATTGAGTATATGCGGCCGGACTTCGATCCGCAGATTCTCCCGGAACTTGAAGAAGACGTTCGCGACGAAATTGCCGAACAGCTTGGCACGAAATCGCTGGCCCATGCCGTTGCACGTCTTGAGTCCGATGATGCGCTTGAGTTGATCGATACGCTTGATGATCAAAAACAGCGCGCAACCCTGGAAAATATACCGACTGAACTGCGCAGCATGGTCGAAGAGGGGCTGGCCTTTCCTGAAGACAGCGCTGGTCGGCTTATGGAGCGTGATTTCGTCGCGGTACCGGCATTTTGGTCAGTCGGGGAGACAATCGACTTTTTGCGAGAATCCGATGATTTGCCTAATGATTTTTACGATATTTTTGTGGTTGATCCCCGGCATAAGGCGGTCGGAACTGTCGCCTTAAGTCACGTCCTTAGAAGCAAACGCCCGATCAAGATTAAGGATATCATGGTTTCTGATATCGTCACTGTACCGGCGATGATGGATCAGGAAGAAGTCGCTTTTCTGTTTTCGCAGCAGGACCTGGTCTCGGCCCCGGTTGTCGATGATGCTAACCGGCTAATCGGAACAATTACGGTTGACGACGTCCTCGATGTTATTCATGAGGAAGCGGAAGAAGACATCATGCGTCTCGGCGGTGTGAGCAGTGATGATCTGTATTCTGCGGCTTTTGAAACAGGCCGTTCCAGGTTTTCATGGCTATTTGTAAACCTACTCACCGCGATTGCCGCCTCTATTGTGATCGGCCTGTTTGAAGGAACAATTGAGCAGATCGTTATGCTGGCCGTATTGATGCCAATCGTTGCTTCAATGGGTGGAAATGCCGGGACCCAGACAATGACTGTTGCAGTGCGTGCCTTGGCGACAAAAGAGCTTACGGCATCCAACGCAATGCGGGTTCTTGGCAAGGAAGCCCTGGTGGGCGTTTATAATGGGTTTTTGTTTGCCCTGTTGATTGGCTGTGTCGCCTGGTACTGGGCAGACTCCTGGCAGATCGGCGGCGTCATGGCGATTGCCATGATTGTCACCCTTGTGTTGGCCGCGTTCTCCGGTATGGCGATCCCGTTGATTCTCGCCCGAACCGGCATTGATCCCGCTATTGCGTCTAGTGTCATTTTGACGACAATCACAGATGTTGTCGCGTTCACTGCATTTCTCGGCCTGGCAGCTTGGCTTCTGCTGTAAGGCTCTTCCAATATGAATTAGGCACTTGATTTGAAACTTAGCAATTATATTGCCTGGGCTGCCGCGATTGCCGGTCTCGTGATGTTTTTTATGCCAGCCCCTGCCGGTGTAGAGCCCGTCGTCATGCGGACTGCCGGAATCGTCACGCTGACAATCGGTTTATTTGCGACCGCGGTTATTCCAGAGTTTATGAGCGCCCTCATTTTCTTTTTCCTGTGTGTCATTCTGGCTGTCGCGCCGCCAAATGTCGTGTTTTCGGGGTTTTATTCCGGTGCCGTCTGGCTCGTCCTGGGTGGTTTGATCATTGGCATTGGTATTGAGGTCACGGGTCTCGGCGCTCGTGTGGCGGGGACGCTGGAGCGAATTTTTGGCCAGAGCTACTTCAGGATAGTCGCCGGCACGGTCCTTTTGATGCTGCTGCTGGCGTTTCTCATGCCTTCCGCCGTCGGGCGGGTGACCATAATGTTGCCGGTTGTACTCGCCCTTGCCGACAGGCTTGGTTTTGATGCTGCGAGTAATGGCAGGGCAGGGCTAATTCTCGCTGTCGGTATGGGGACGTTGATTTCGCCTTTCTCCATCCTGCCGGCAAATGTTCCGAATGTTGTGCTGTCAGGGCTTGCCGAAGCCGTACATGGTATTCAGTTCTCCTATACTGATTGGTTGATATTGCATTTTCCGGTCCTCGGCCTCTTAGGCCTCATAGCCCTGCCGGTCGCTATTTATTTGTTGTTCCCGGATCAAATTACCGACCGGCCGGAACTGGAGACCGAGCAACCCAGGCCCTGGACGGTGAACGAGAAAAAACTTCTAGTGTTGTTGGTTATTACATTGGGGTTGTGGGCTACCGACAATTTGCATGGTGTATCACCAGCCTGGGTCTCGCTTGGGGCCGGAATTGTTTGTGCATTGCCCGTGATTGGTGTTCTTCCGGCGGGTCAAATCATGCCAAAAATGAATTTTGGACCGATTATCTTTCTGGCGGCGGTTGTCGGTATGGGAGCGGTTGTTACCCAGACAGGGTTAGGGGAAACCCTGGCTCATTTTCTGATCGCTAAAATCAATCTAACCGCTGATTCAGGCTTGCAAAAATTTGCTTCTGTCGTTGGCCTGGGCTGGTTATTGCAACTTGTAACGACATTACCTGGGCAACCGGCCATTATGACTGCTGTATCTGAGCCGATTGCGACCGCTACAGGGTGGTCTACGACGGCGATATTGATGACCCAGGTATCGGCATGGGCTTTGCTTATTTTTCCATTCCAGGCGCCCCCGTTAGTCGCGACCAGGGCGATATCAGGACTTCCAATATCCAAGTTTATTCGATTGATGATCCCCTTTGCCTTGTTCGGGGCTTTTGTTTCTTTACCGTTACAATATTATTGGTGGAAATTCCTCGGCTATTTACCCGGTTGATTTTACAGGGTTTTTACTCCGGTTTAACCAAGTTTAAAGACGTCATCGGCCAAACTACTGCTTATCGTGAGCAAGAGTATGTCGTCGGCTATCTGGCGACTGGTTTTTGCGTTAATGCCTTGAGAGATACCAGGAAATGTCTGAGCCGACATCCAGATACGCCCTCGATAATATAAACGTCCTCGTTTTGGACGATAACCGACATATGCGGAGTCTGGTGCAGTCGATCCTGCATTCGCTTGGGGTGAAGAATATCCGGGAAGCTGCGGACGCAGCTGCGGCATTCAAAGAGCTTCAGCATTTTCTTGCAGATGTCTTGATCGTCGATTGGCACATGGAACCTTTGGATGGACTCGATTTTGTTCGCCTGGTTCGAACGGCAAAGGATAGTGCCAACCCCTACGTTCCGATCATCATGCTAACCGGCTATACCGAGTATGGTCGTGTCGTCGAGGCACGGGACGCCGGCGTGAATGAATTTCTGGCGAAGCCAATTTCTGCGAGAGCGCTGTATCAGAGATTTGCGTCAATCATCGATAACCCGCGGCCATTTATCAAAACGAAGAGCTATTTTGGCCCTGATCGGCGGCGTCAAAATTTAGGGGCCCCGCGGGGTGTGCAGGAGCGGCGTAAGGATGCGCAAGAAGGCACCGGTAGCGATGGTCTGAGCCAGTCTGAAGTTGAATCTCTTCTTGGAGGTTAGTGGCCAGTATGGCGGATGTCGAATTTATTCAAACCCCAAACACGTTACGTAAAGCAAAGATCGGCAGCGGCCCCGGCAAGTTAGATAAAAACTTACTCGCTGAGGCAGAGAAAGCGATAGAGGCCTTTGGCGAGGGGTTTACCGATTGGATCCAGGAAGATCTCGACAACATGGAGGCAGCGCGCCTTCAGCTGTCGCAGGGAGAAAATCCTGAGCGTGCTCTTGCAGATCTGTATAGGATCGCCCTCGATCTGAAAGGTCAGGGTACAAGTTTTGGATATGACGTCGTCTCCGCTGTTAGGGGGTCGCTTACCGACTTTATGTTGCCAATAAAGGAAGCCGGCACGACCTTGACACCATTGCAGCTAGAGGTGGTAACCGCCCATGTCGGAGCAATCAGGGCAGTCTTCTCAGAGGAGTTGAAAGGCGATGGTGGTGCCACAGGGCAGGCGTTATTAAACGGTTTGGCGCGTATTGTTGTAAAAGCCAACGCGGCATCAGCTCGGTGAAATTTTGAACGCCCAGATGTACATTCAGCAGTTCCGCAAAGATTTGAGTGTTCTTCAGGAAAAGGTAGATAGAACCCTTTCGGACGGAGCGCTGTCCTCGCCTGAAATTGATGGCATTTACGCTTTACTGCACAACACCAAGAATACCGCGGAGGATGTCGGCTATGGTTTGGTAACTCAAATATGTTCGCTCGCCTGCGGAATATTGCAACGCAGCGGCAATCCGGACGAATCCTGTTTGCGGGCGGTAAAAGCGCATATCGACGCGCTGGCTATTATTGCGGAGTACGACCTCGAGGGCGACGGCGGATCTCTTGGCCATGAGATGGTGTCTCAGCTTGAAGGCCTGGCCAAGGCGGTTAACGCCTAAAAAACCTCTTCCGGGTCTGGATCGTTGAACGATTCCAGATCATATTCAATCCATGACAATCCATCTGGTTAAGATTGCTGTCGGTATCGAGAGCGTCGATCATTTAAGAGACGTTCAGTCTGAACGGCTGCGACAGGCAAAGGCGCCAGGTGGTGCCGGGGAGCTGCGGCATCTTACGCGCAATACGCCACGGCGGGCTGAGGAGGTCCTCGATGGCGGCTCAATTTACTGGATCATCAAAGGATATATTCGGGTACGACAATCTATCACCGGTTTTGGCGAAGCGGTGGGCCGTAATGGCAAACCGCGCTGTGCTCTCATTCTCAACCCAGATCTGGTGCAAACAGTACTGCTGCCCCACAAACCCATTCAAGGCTGGCGCTATATGGAAGCGGAGGCGGCCCCCGATGATTTAACGGGTAAGGAACGCGAACTCGTATCCACCCTGCCTCAGGATATGGCGGACGAACTCAGGTCACTTGGATTGCTTTAGAAGAACGGCGTCAGCGCTTAAGTAGCGCCTGCATTTTGGTTTCAGGGTCGACCAGTTCAGCAGCAGTGACCTGCTTTTTCCCCTGCATAAGCCGCTTACCAACGCGCAGGTCTCGCGGATTGTTCACTGAAATGGCACCGTCGATTATGCCATCTTTCAGGTAGAAAGTGACAAATTCATTGGATGCTTCGTCGCCGCGAGTTGCTGTCTCATCCCAGTCCTGGGGTAGACCGATCATTTGCAGATTGGCATCGAACTGATCTGACCAGAACCAGGGAATTTCCGAATAAGGCTCTGCTTTGTCGAGCATCGCCTTCCCCGCGGTAATGCCCTGGTTCTGAGCATTCTCATAGCTCTCAAGCCGAATACGACGGCCCAGCAGGTCATTCGGATGATTGGTAACATCGCCAGCCGCTACAATATCGGGGTCAGAGGTGCGGGCGCACTCATCGACGACAATCCCGTTATCAATTTCAAGTCCAGCATCCTGGGCAAGCTCGACATTTGGGATAACACCAATACCAACGACAGCGATGGAGCAATCAATGGTATCGCCACCTGGCAGAACGACACGCTCAAGCTGGCCATTACCTTCGAATTTTTCGATACCGGTACTTAACCGGACATCGACGCCATGCTCCGTGTGAAATTTGTACATCCAGTCGCTTATCTCGGGTGTCACGGCGCGGCCACAGAGCCGGTCCGCGGCTTCGACGACGATAGATTTACAGCCCAGTTTGGTCAGCGTCGCGGCGCACTCAAGGCCGATCCAGCCACCGCCGACGATCATCGCCGTAGCACCGTCTTTTACAGCCGCGCGAATGGCGAGCGTGTCTTCCATGGTACGGAGATAAAATACGCCAGGCAGGTCAGCCCCTTCGATGGGTAATTTACGGACCCGGGCGCCGGTGGTGATGGCCAGCTTGTCATAGGCAATGCGGTCGCCACCTTCGATCTCGATTTCCTTGGCGTCCCGGTCGATGGCGGTGACGCGGGTATTGAGACGCACCTCGATATTAGCTTCGTCCAGCGCTTCCTGTTGCCAGAAATAGGTACTGTCGACGGTGACCTCACCGAGCAGAGCGGCTTTCGACAAAGGCGGGCGTTCGTATGGCAGGTAAGGTTCCTCGCCAATCAGGATAACCTTGCCTTCGAAACCTTCGTTGCGCAGTGTCTGGGCAACCCAACCGCCAGCCTGACTGGCGCCAATGATTACGAATGTCCGGTCATCACTCATGATATTCAGAACCCTGTCAGAAAATTAGTCTTCAGCCTTGGGAACGCCGACCATGATCTGGTCGCCTTCGACCTTAACTTCATAAGGACGCAAATCGATGGTCGCCGGGGCTGTGAGCGCCTTACCGGTTTTGATATCGAAGCACGCGCCATGCAGCGGGCATTCAATCTGGCCATCATCGATATAGCCATCGGTCATGCAGGCATAGGCATGGGTGCAGATATCGTCGATGGCGTAAAATTCGCCGTCGAGCTTGTAGATGCCGATATCCATACGGCCGATTGATACCGCTTTGGGCTCGTCTTCGGTAACTTCTGCGGTCGTGGCGACAGCGTGGAACTCAATATTTGCGTCAGACATTGGGGTTTCCTTATTTGTTCGGGGTCGTCAGGCTTATTTTTCGATACCAACGTAGATGGTGTCGCCTTCGACTTTTACAGGGTAGGTCTTCAAATCAATTTCAGCCGGTGGGTTTACAGCCTTGCCAGTCTTGATTTCAAAACAGGCGCTGTGAAGCGGGCATTCGATGAGGTCGCCCTCAACAAAACCATCAGCCAGCCCGACATTCTCATGCGTGCAAATACCGTGGGTGGCATAATATTCGCCCTCGACGTTATAGACGGCGATTTCTTCATCCCCGACGAAAACACCTTTGACGTCTTCTTCCATGATTTCGTCGGTTTTTGCTACGGCGTGATACTCAATCTCACTCATCAAATCTCTCGTTCTTTTCCACTAGGGGAGGTTGGATGTGCGCGTTATTACTGGCGCGGTGAACGGCCCGGATACTACACGTCACGGGCGGCGTCTGCCAACCCGTGACCTGGTTGTTTCCATTTCCTTATGCGGAGACCGTAAAGCCGGTATAGCCAAGGTCCTGAACCATGTTGCGAACATAATCGCCGGGGTTCAGCGCATGCGCCGCGGTGGCACCGCCAGCCATGACAACCCAGCCAGCTTTTAGGCTTTCGCCAGCCTGTGTCGAAATCCGCGCCGCATGGGCGAGGGAGCGGACCGGATGCCCCAGAATAGCGGCAGAAGAGCCGATCTGGACCGGGCGGCCATTGACCTCAAGCAGCATGCCGAGGTTGCTGATATCAACATCCGGCTTGTTCCACGCTCCGAGGACAAACCCCGACGATGAGCTGTTATCGGCGACAACATCTTCCAGCGAGAATTTGAACTGCTTGTAGCGGCTGTCGATGATTTCAATCGCCGGGGCAACGGCTTCTACTGCCGCCAGTGCTTCGGCTGCCGTGACCGGACCTTCGAGTGGCTTTTTGAGCAGAAAGGCCAGCTCGGGTTCGGCGCGCGGATGGACATATTTGTTGAAATCGATCTCGTCGCCGTCAGCGACCAGCATTTCATCCGACAGGCGGCCCCAGACAAGGTCGGATAAACCCATCTGGATCATTTTGGCCCGGCTGGTAAAGCCCATCTTCATGCCAACCTGCTTCTCGCCACGGGCGAGACGCCGCTGGAAGGCGGCTGCCTGAATGGCATAGGCCTCTTCGAGATTGTAATCGGCTTTGTTGCTGAGCTGCGGAATGGCTTTTCCGGCGCGCGCCGCGTCATCAACAATCTTCGCCATTGCGTTTATGTCTACCATCAAGCGGCTCCTTTTGCGTCACGTTCCTTGGCGAGATCCAGCGCCACGTCGACAATCATATCTTCCTGACCACCGACCATGCGCCGTCTGCCTAATTCCACGAGAATGTCTCTGGTATCGATGCCGTAGGTCTTCGAGGCCGTCTCTGCATGGCGCAGGAAACTCGAATAGACACCGGCATAGCCAATCGACAATGTCTCCCGATCAATCCGCACTGGCCGATCCTGCAGCGGACGAACCAGGTCATCCGCCGCATCCATCAGGCCAAATACATTACAGCCATGGTTGAGGCCCATTCGGTCCGCGACCGCGATAAAGACTTCCAGCGGTGCGTTGCCAGCACCGGCCCCCATGCCGCCAAGCGAACCATCAATCCGTGTCGCACCCTGTTCGAGGGCAACCAGGTTGAAGGCAACGCCAAGGCCGAGATTGTTATGAGCATGCATGCCGGTTTGTGTTGCTGGATCGAGGACATCGGCCATGGCCTTAAAGCGATCCGTCACGCCATCGAGCAGTAATGCCCCCGCGCTATCGGTCACATAAATGCAGTTCGCGCCATAGCTTTCCATCAGCTTTGCCTGTTCGGCAAAGGCCTTCGGCTCAGTCATATGGGCCAGCATAAGCAGGCAGGCGACATCCATGCCGTTCTCGCGCGCCCATTCAATATGCTGCTTGGAAACGTCTGCTTCCGTGCAATGGGTGGCGACCCGAACAGAGGTAGCGCCAGCGGCCTGCGCATTCTGCAAATCTTCGACAGTTCCGATACCGGGCAGCAGCAGAACCGTCAGCCGGGCATTCTTGACGACATCGGCGGCCGCCTCGATCCATTCGAGATCAGTATTGGTGCCGAAGCCATAGTTGAATGACGTTCCTGCCAGCCCGTCACCATGGGTGACTTCAATGCCGCTAACACCGGCTTCATCGAGGGCCTTGGCGATGGTCCGCACCTGATCCGGGGTATAGGCATGTTTGATGGCATGCATACCGTCGCGGAGCGTGGTGTCCTGGACATAGATTTTGCGATCTGGGTCAATATTCATGATCAGGCTGCCTTTCTAAGCTGCACCAGCCGTTCCGCAGTCTTGAGCGAGGCGGAGGTCATAATGTCGAGATTGCCGGCATAGTTGGGCAGATAATGCGCTGCACCCTCGACCTCAAGGAATACCGAGGTCTTGAGCCCAACGAATTCGCCGAGGCCGGGAATTTTAAGCGGTGTATTATCGCCAATGCGTTCGAACTGGACTTCCTGTTTCAAACGATAGCCGGGAACGTAGCTCTGGACTTCCTCGACCTGTCTCGCGACAGATTCAGCAACCGCGACGGTGTCGGCGTCTTCGCTCAGCGTATAGACTGTATTGCGCATCATCACCGGCGGATCAGCGGGATTGAGGACGATAATTGCTTTGCCGCGCACCGCGCCGCCAACCGCTTCCAGTCCGGTGGCCGTGGTGACGGTGAATTCATCGATATTGGCGCGTGTACCCGGGCCAGCGGATTTACTGGCAATCGAGGCGACGATCTCGGCGTAATGCACCTTGGCGACTTTCTGAACAGCAGCGACCATCGGGACCGTTGCCTGGCCACCACAGGTGACCATATTGATGTTGGGTGCCATCAGATGCTCGTCGATATTCACCACCGGCACGACATAGGGGCCGATGGCCGCCGGTGTCATATCGATGATCTGCTTGCCGTGCTGGCGGGCGATCTTGTCATGATAGGCATGCGCCTTGGCGGAGGTCGCATCGAACAGGATTTCGACCTCTTTAAACACATCCATTTCGACCAGCCCGTCGATCCCCTTATCGGTGATCTCCACACCCATCTTTTTGGCGCGGGCGAGACCGTCTGAGTCCGGGTCGATACCGACCAGAACGGCCATTTCGAGAATATCGGATGTCCGCAGAACCTTGATCATGAGATCGGTGCCGATATTGCCCGATCCGATAATGGCCACCTTGGTTTTCATAGGGGCTTTCCTTTACTTGCCGAAAACTTACTTGCCGAAGACTGCGCGAACCGAGCCGAGGCCCGAAATCCGCACTTCAATTACATCGCCGGGTGTTACCAGCGCCATGGGACCGAGCGCGCCGGTCATGATGGTGTCACCCGCCATTAGCGGCATGCCAACCTCAACCATCTTGCGGGCCAGCCACAGCGCCGCGTTCAACGGATTGCCGAGACACGCCGCCCCGGCACCGATGGAAACCTGATCGCCCTTGTTTTCCATCACCATGCCGCACATCCGCAGATCGATCTCATGCAGACCAACCGGCTTGGTGCCCAGTACATAGAGCCCGGAGGAAGCGTTATCCGCGATAGTATCGAGAATGGTGATATCCCAGTTGGCGATACGGCTGCCAACGACCTCGATGGCAGGCAGGGCGTAAGCGACCGAGTCGATCAGATCAACCAGCGTGAGCTGGTCATCAACCAGATCGTCATCCAGCACCAGGGCAATCTCGCCCTCGACCTTGGCCTGCATCAGGCGGCTGGCATCAATTTCGTCACCATCGACAACCTCCATATCGGCATAAAGAATGCCGTAATCGGGCTGATCGACACCAAGCTGGGCCTGAACCGTCTTGGCGGTCAGGCCGATCTTGCGCCCCACCGGGCGGCGGCCTTCCTTGAGCCAGATATCAGTATTGGCCTGCTGGATCGCATAGGCGGCGTCCAGATCACCCTTTTTGATAAGATCGCGAATGGGTTTGCACGGCTTGCCGCTGCTCATGGCACGGCGGATACGCGTCGCCGCAGTTTTAATCGGGTCGGATTTGGCTGGTTTCTTGGCCATCATCGATGCCTTTTGATTGGTCAAATTGATGGCTTTTTATAGAGCAGGGACGAGGGGAAGGAAATAGGCGGATTGGGGGAGATTTGGGCGCGTTCGTATTGTGATGGGAGAATAACTGCTTTTGTTTCGTTATCAGACCTTATTACTCTCTAACTCGATGTCAGCTTAACCCGCTGGCCAGCGCCACTGCGCTATTTTGAGTAGCCAGTCTGATTGCGGTAGCAGGGACAGCACGTAACCTAACTCCAGTGTCAGGGCTAGTGAGCCGATGATGGTGATCGCGATGCCAACGATGACCCAGATGCCGAAGACCTCGTAATCGCGGTTAAGAAGTCGGCTGAACAGGAAGCGGAAGACCAGCGAGGTCACCATGATGGACGAGACCACGGTGACCGGTGCCAGCGCGAGGGCCATATAGCGGATCATCTGCGACAATGTTGTGAACACGCCCGAGATAACAAACCATTTGGCGGGTTCGCCATGGATCGCGAAAACAGACCGGCGTATGGATCGGCTGGCAAGGGCGGGGAGCAGAAATAGCGTCGCGGCGGCGTACGAAAACACCCCGCCGGCAATGGCGGTCGGAATATCGGCATTCTCCAGCGCGGCGCGGACAAAAAGTGGGCTGACGCCATATCCGGCTGCCGACAGGACGGCAAAGAAGTAGCCTTCGAGATAGCGCGGCTGAAATGGTGTCGTGGCCGGTGATGATGAATCCGATGGCGCGGCTTCGGCTTTTTGTTTAGCGGACCGCCCCGACGCGACCTGCCCGGATAGCATGATGACCGGTCCAAAGATAACCAGCACCACCCCCAGAGCACGCAGCGGGGTCAGATATTCACCAAGGAGCCACAGCGCGAGGGCCAGCGAAATCGGCAGGCTGAGCCGTTGGACGGGCGCTGCCAGGTTAGACCCCAGGGCCTGGACTGATCGGTAAGCGCAGTAACGCGCCAGCGAGAAATGGAATATGCCAGCGGCCGCGAGTGACAACATCTGCCAGGGGGTGAACTGAAACAGGGTGCCGCCGGCGCCCGACAGGACGGCGACCACGAGGAACAGCGGCACACCAATCGGCACCGTAATGGCAAGACCCTGAAAAACGGTGCCTTGAATGACACCGCGCCGTGCAGTGACATTGCTGAACGCGAAAGTCGCTGCCGCAAGCAAGGCCAACCAGCCGCCAAGCATGTGAAAAACTCCACCTGAACCAAAGTCATATCTTCTTCGGCATGGCGACTCGAAACAACCCGCCGGTCTTATTACAGCTTGATTCACCCGACGCCGTCTTGCACCATTCGCGAGCAGGAACAGTCTTTTAGGGTCTTAAAATGGGTGGTTTGGAGACAAATATTTCGCGCGATGAGATTCTCAAACGGGCGTCCGATATGGTGCCTGTATTACAGGAACGGGCGCGCGATGCTGAGCTGGCGCGGCGTATTCCCGAAGAAACTGATCAGGCATTCCGCGATGCCGGTTTTTATCGCGTTCTGCAACCGGCGAGATTTGGCGGGCTTGAACTTGATTTTGGCACCCAGACCGAGCTTGCGATTAAGCTTTCACCAGGTTGTGCCTCCAGCGGCTGGGTCGCTGCCGTGACGGCTTGCCATGGCTGGTTGCTGGGCATGTTCCCACCCAAGGCGCAGGAAGATGTCTGGGGCAAAAATCCGGAAGCCTCAATTGCGTCGTCTTTTCTGGGCTTTGGTCCGACCATCGAACGGGTCGAGGGTGGCTTGCATATCGATGGGCGCTGGGGTTTTTCCAGCGGCGTAAACCATTGCAGCTGGGTTGTCCTCCAGGTAGCGGTGCCGCCAGAAAAAGAGGGCGACAGACCGCAACTCCACTTTGCGCTGGTGCCGCTTGATGAGTGTGAAATTGTTGATACCTGGCAAACGACGGGACTGGCGGCGACCGGCAGTAATGACCTGGTCCTCAAGGACGTGTTTGTTCCTGATTACAGGACGGTTGATTTCATGGCGCTTCGCGGCGGTCCGACACCGGGCAGCGAGGTCAATCCCGGTTACCTCTATAGCCTGCCGCAGCGCGCGACCTTTTCCTTTAACCTCGTCGGGAGTGTCATCGGCTCGGCCAATGGCACGGTGCAGATGCTGATCGAAGAAATGAAAAAGCGGGTCACGGTGGGTGGTGCCAATCTGCAGGAACTCTCGACCGTGCGATATCGCATTGCTGAGGCGGAGTCCGAAGTGGCGGCGGCCTATTCACTAATGGATCGCAATCGCGCCGAGATTATCGCCAAGGGCAAAGCGGGGGATATACCCACCATAGAAGATCGCGCGCGCTATCGCCGCGATAACGGTTATGCGACGAAGCTTTGTGTACAGGCCGTTGACCGGATTTATCCGATCATGGGCGGGCGTGGCATTGTATCAGGAAATGCGGTGAACCGTGCCTGGCGCGACGTTCACGCGATTTCTCACCATATAGCTTTGACATGGGATGTTGTCGCCTCTACCGCAGCCTCTCTTGCGGTTGGCGGGCCGAACGACGATCCATTACTTTGATATCCAAAAAGATATAGTCAGATTCATCGACGAACCACATTTCTGCCGGGAGGCTCGGCTCAAAAATGCATTTTCATGTTCAACTGATTGACGATCCGGCTTATCCCGAACGCCGGGCTCAACATCGTGAAGCGCACTGGGCTTATTTCGATGCCCATAAGGACCACTTTGTGGCACGCGGCGCGACGCTGACCGATGATATGGAGACCTATCTCTCAAGCGTGATTTTTGTTGAATTTGATGGCTGGAATGAGGTTCGGAACTTCGTTGATAACGAACCGCTGAACAGTAATGGCGTGTATAAAAAAGTACGAATAAGCCGCTGGCACAAGGCGCTGGACCGTAATCAGCGGGACTTCCCGCGCGAGGACGGACAAATCTACTGGTATATTCGTGGTTTTGGCCGTGATGGTGCCAATGATCAACGCAATGAACTGCTCAAGGCGCACCGGGCTTATTTCGCCGCCTATGACGGACCTAATTTCATAACGCGGGGCGCGGTGCTTGATGACGACGGCGACCAATGGATCGGTAGTGCCAATCTCATAGCCCTCCCGAGCCGTGAAGCTCTTGATGCATTTATGGCTGATGAACCCTTCTACAAAAACGGGCTTTATGAGACGGTTCTGCTTGAGCGATACAAGTTCGGGGGCCGCGCAGGGCAAATTGTCTAATTTTTGTCACGGGGCAGTCTCTCGACACCCTGAATGCTGAACGTCATCCTTGAGTGACTAAAATGGGGTAGCAAAATGACAAGAATATCTCTCAGATTGTTTTTGGTTCTGGCAGTGGGCGTCCTGACGGCCTGTTCAAGCGATGGGTATAAAAGCACGACCAGTTCGGTGACCGGTCAATTGTCTGACGAGACGCTTCTACGTCATGCATCGGGAGGCGCCCTGAAATTTTCCTCGGCCAGGATGATTACCGGCAATGATGCGGCCTTTAGGTCGAAGCTGGCATTGATCAATGATGCCAAGACGTCAATTGATGCGATGTACTACATCTATAGCGACGATTATTCGTCCTCGGTTCTCTCGGAGGCCTTGCTTGCGGCGGCGCAGAGGGGCGTAAAAGTCCGGTTACTGATCGACTACCATACCAACTACAAGAACCTCGATTTTTTCACGATGCTGGAAAAGAAAGGTTCTCTAGGCCGCGGTTCGTTACAAGTCCGGTTCTATAACCGCCCAACTCTGGAAATTGTTAAAGATGCCGTCTATCTGACGATGGGGTGTGGGAAGGAAGCAGCACCCTCAAATACAGGATGCGGCGCGGCGAAGATTGCTGAGATCGAGCGGTTGTTCGCGGGGGAAACGCTTGATGGGACCCCGGCAGCAGCACTCAATATTTCCAATCTGAATATCGGCAATTCAGGTCTGTTCTTGTCTGGCCTTTATGCAAAAAATGCCGCGCTAATGGCGCATGCGGTTCAGTCGGGGCAGGGCATAGACCCAAACAGTTTGATGAAAGGCGGTGCTTCTGCCACACCGGATGATACAGAAAATTTAAAAAAATCGCGCGGGTCTATTGGGCATCGCGGACCGGCAGCCCTTTTTCGCGGCTAACCGCCCGAATTCAGCTCGGTTTGGCCTTTGCCCTTTACGGCAATGTGCTTGATCCGATTTACAATGCCTTCACGGCTTACCTGCCGGCGGAGCGCAAGCGGTCAGAGGCTGGCAAGCGCGACGTTGAGTTCCTGACGGATTTTTTGCACCACAAGTTATTGCTTGCCGATGGGGCGCGGATGCAGCTCGGTGGGCGCAATATCGAAGATTCCTATCATATGCGCCAAAACGCCATGCTCGGTAAATATATGTTCATGGATACTGATCTGGTCGCAGATGTTGGAACGAGCGGGCGGGCGCTGCAGGCCTCGTTTGACCGTCTGTGGCGCTTTCGGACGATGGTTGCATCAACGGCTGAAATTTTGAGCCATGCGCCCAATGACTATGCGGCGCAGGAACCAGTGCTGAAACAGGCGGCCAAAAAATGTGCCTCCGCTGGCAGCGACAAAGCAATAGAGCGATGTGTAAATCGTGAGGTAGAGACAGTCGCGGCCCGAGGAGTCCGTGAAGAACGACGCTTTAAGACGATGAAGGAACGCGCGGCGTTTTATCGGTCTTCATATCGTTTCGTGAGGAGTCCCGACAACGAGCCTTCCTTCGCGCTCGATCCTTCTGCGTTGCTTGCTTATATCGAGAATTTGCCATTCGCCGGAAACTTTGGTTCGCCAGTCAGTGGGCGATCAGTCGGCGCCAGGGATGGGCGTGAGGCTGGCTCGGGCAAGAAGCTCCATGCGTTGTGGCTGGCGGGGCTCGATAACGCTTGTAACACCGCGACAGCCTATGCCCCGAAGCGGGTAATCCTGCACAATGCCTATTTCTTTCCGCCGGCAAACCTGATGAACAAGTTTGCCCGCATGATTGATGGCTCGTTGGATTGTCAACATGTGACTGTGACTGTTTTGACAAATTCATTGGCGACGACGGATCTAAAAATCGTGAATATGTTTGCCCGTCACACCGCAAAGGCTTTTGCGGAATTTTATCAAACGAGGCGTGACAAGACGCGGGGCGCCCGGTTCGATTATTTTGAGTATGTTCCCCCTCGCGCAGAGGTCGCTGCCGAACGGGCCCAACTATCTCTTCACTCAAAGGTCTCTTTGTTAGGGGAGGACATGGTCGTTGGGTCGGCGAACGCGGATCTCCGCAGCTATATGATGGACACCAATAACGGTGTCTTCATCCGGGGTGCGTTGAACTTAATCACCCAATACACAAAATTCGTTGATGCCCTGTTGGCGGATAAATCACGAACACAAAACGTAACCGACTATTTCGCCAAGACATCGCGCGATGTGATGATCAAAGAGGATGTCGAAGTGTTGCGGGCTGAGATAAAACGGTATGGCGCTGACCGATGGATTGATGAAAAGAAGGCAAGGGAAATTGAACAGCGCATGACGGAGATGCTTAATCGGGCATATGAGCTTGCCAAGGGTGTTCTGGCAGGCGGCAGCGGTGCCGTCGGCGATGCGGCAGCCTTCAACCGGCTGTTTAAACCGATTTAGAATATCGAAAAACAAAAAGGCGGCCCCTGTTTGGGAGCCGCCTTTATTTATTGATGTCGTGTAGAATTTACGACGTGTGTTTTTTTCAACCAGGCCATTGTCCGACTCCAGGCAATCTTGGCCTGTTCCTCGTTGAAGCGCTTGGTCGAGTTATTGTGGAAACCATGACGCGTCCCCGGATAGGTATGAATTTCATGCGTCACATTGTTGGCCTTTAAAGCCGCAGCATAGCCTTCCCGGCCTTTATTGATGCGCTTGTCGTTTTCGGCAAAATGGGCCTGCATCGCTGCCTTGATCTTCGGCACATCTTCCGTTTTGGCCACCTTGCCGTAATAAGGCGCACCGGCCTGCAGGTCAGAGCCCATTTTCACGGCGAGGTAGTTTACGACACCGCCGCCAAAGCAGAAATCGGTCGCTGCTAGCTTGCCATTCGAGAGGGAATGACTGTTGAGCCATTTGGCACCATTCAGCATGTCGACGCTGATTTTGCCGCGGTTCAACTTTTTCTGCATGACTTTGCCGTCATCATCATTGCCGGGATAACCACCCAGCGGATACAGCGCGTCAGGGGCTAGAGCGATGAAGCCATCAAGAGCGGCGCGACGCGCGACATCCTCGATATGCGGATTAAGACCACTGTTCTCATGGACGATCAAAACGGCGGGGAATGGTCCAGCACCTGCCGGATGCACCAGGTAGCCGCGCATCTTGCCGGAGTTACCCCCAGGAGAGTCGTAAGTCACGTATTTGGCTTTGATCCGGCTGTCGGTAAAGGAAACGGTTTGCGCTTCGGCATATCGCGGCAAAAGCGCCTGTGCCATAGCAAGACCGGAAACGGCGCCAACAACGCTTAAGGCTGCCGCCCGTTTCAAAAACTCACGGCGATCCATGTCACTGTGACAATACTGGTCATAGAGGTCGTAGACCTGAGGGTCGATCTGATCGGCATCAATGTCTGTGATAATGTCTTGTTGTAGTCCGTCCATTGAAGGACGCCTTCCTGTTAGTTGCTTCCCAACGGATATGCCCCAACAGAATTCTGTTTGCGACAACCCCGTCCCATATGTAGCGGAGACTTTTGAATATCGGCCTCCGGTGGCTGAAACCGTACCGCGAAAATTGAATTCCGAGTACAGAAAATCAGTCCTACCTAATCAAACACGTGTGAAGAGTAGTTATTCCGCCGCTGCGGCCTGATTTGTCCGAATAATGCGACAGGGAATACCGCGAATATCGGACGAACCGGTCACCGGGTCTTTTGGTCCGTCATAGGTCAGGGCTGCATTAACATTTACATCCAACGCGCCGCGTTCTGGTCCGGCAGCTTCCGGGTACCACCAACCCATGCCGGTACGGGCAATATCTTTCATGGTTTCGTCTGTGACGCGGACTTTCAGTCGGCAGCTACCGTCATGGCCAGCGGTTTCGACAGTGACCCAGTCGTCGGTCTCGACACCGTAAGCCGCGGCTGTGTCAGGGTGTAGTTGAAGCCACGGGTCAGGGGCAACCTTACGGGCCCAGTCCTGATCGCGAAACCGCGAGTGATGGTATGATTTTTCGCGGGCACCAGTGAGGAGCAGCAGCGGAAACTCTTCTGCGGTTTTAGAGCGGTCAATGGCATCTGCTGATGGGACATAATCGGGCAGGGGGTCAAGCCCCATCCCCTCAAGTGTTTTAGAATAAAGCTCGATCTTGCCGGTAGGTGTTTTGAACCCGTCTTTGGCGAAGTTGCCGAGCTCGTAGTCATATTCCGCATAGCCGGTTTCGAGCAGTGTCTCCATCTCAATACCGCAATCGCCGAGGAGGAATTCGTTGAATTCACGTTTGGTGTGCCACGGGAAGAAGTTTCTCGCCTCGGCGCGTCCGCGCGCTTCCAGACGTTTAACGAGTTCACCGGCAATCCAGAAATCGCTTCGCGCTTCGCCCACTGGCGGATGAGAGGGCTGAATGACGCTGAGACAGGGCCCGTTGGCTTCAAGCGAGATTTCTTCGTCTTCCAGACCCGTAGTCTTGGGCAAGACGAGATCGGCAAATTCTGCGGTTGGTGTCATCATATGAGTCGCGACGCACAGGTAATCGAGTGACTTTAATGCCTCGATGGTTTTCTGTGTGTTGGGGTAGGTGACGACGATATTGACGCCTGTTACATACATGGCGCGCACCGGATAGGGTTTGCCGGTTAAAACCGCGTTGATAACGGACGGGTTGTGGCAGGCCGTTTGCCAGCCTCTCGGTCCCGCCCAGAGTGGAAAACGATCCGCACCAATTGTCTGTTCTTCGACATCCAACGGCAGACGAAATTCAGGCTTGTGAACGACTTCAATATAGTTGGTGAAGCCAGCTGGTTTTTTAACCCGGCGATTGCCACCGATGCGATCAAGGTTGCCACTGATGGCCACCAGAGCATGGAAGGCACGATAGGTTTGGACGCCAGCGCTAAAGGCATCAATGCCGTGACCGCTGACAAAACAGGATGGGCCATCAGCATACCATTCCGCTGCCTTGACGATATCGTCAGCGGGGACGCCACTTATTTTAGCAGCATATTCTGGTGTGTAGTTTGCAGCCCGTTCGGATAGCGCGTCAAATCCGTGGCAATAGTTTTCAACGATGGCGTGGTCGTAGCGGTCATTGGTGATCATCCAGTTGACCATGGCCAGCGCGATAGCGGCATCGGTGCCGAGTTTTGGTTGCAACCAAAGATCGGCGATAGCGGCGGCCTGGGTTCGGGCGGGATCAATCGTAATGATCTTCGCACCCTTTTTCTGGGCGCGTTTGAGGGCCAGCCATTGAGTTGGGTCGGCAGCGGATGGATTGCGCCCGACAATCAATGCGCAGTTGGTGTTGTCGATATCTTCACCATTGCCCATCGTGAGTCCGGTGAGCTTGTCGGAGAGCGCCCGGCAGCCACCGCATAGATCCTGGTTCATCATCCAGTTGGGGGAACCAAAGGCCCGCATCAGTAGGGCAAGAGAAACACCGCGGCTAAAATGCGCGTTGCTGACGGCGCCACAAAGTGACAACGGGCCGTGCTTTTCTTGTGTCTCAATTAACCGGTCGCACATCTCATCCAGCGCGTCGTCCCATGAAATACGTCGCCACTGACCGTCGCCGCGCTCAGCGGTACGTCGCATCGGGTGGAGAACGCGATCCGGGTGATAGGTCAGCTCGGGCAGTCCTCGAAACCCTTTGACGCAGAACGCCCCTAAGGATGCGGGATGGTTAGCATTGGGAACAATCTTGGTGACTTTGCCATTTTCGGTAGTCATATGGGCACCGCAATGAGTGCTGCATTCCCAGCAAGTGCTTGCGACGGTTTTCGTTTCCTGTGTCATGGTAACTCCTAACCGAATATGCCCCGTTCAATGCCAAGCGTATGTCAGTCTCGTCAAAGTGGCCAGACCAACAAGATCATCGGGATGGCGACCAGTATAATGATGATCTCAAGCGGCAGCCCCATACGCCAGTAATCCCCGAAGTGATACCCGCCGGGTCCCATGATGAGCGTGTTGTTCTTGTGACCGATGGGGGTGAGGAAGGCGCAGGATGCTGCGATGGCAACGGCCATTAAAAACGGATCGGGATTTGCGCCGAGGCGGGTCGCAACATCAACGGCGATCGGCGCCGCAATAACCGCCGTCGCCGTATTATTCATTACATCTGACAAGGTCATGGTGATGATCATCAAAAGAGTAAGAGCAACCCATGGCGCGTAGCCATCTGACAACGCAACCAGCTGTCCGGCAATCAATGTCGTGCCGCCGCTGGTTTCCAATGCCTGTCCGATGGGGATTAGCGTGCCGAGCAAAATAATCACACTCCACTCGATGGAGCGGTATAGGTCACGAATGGGGACTATGCCCGAGCCGACATAGATGACGACGACAAACCCAAGGGCGACCGGCAAATAGATTAAGCCAAGGCTGGCGAGTAAAATTGCGACAGCAAAGGCAAGGGTCGCCCAGCCGGCGAATTTGCGCTGTATTAGCTGTAGGCCCCGCTCGGCCAGAGGCAGGCTGCCGAGGCGTTGCGTTGCGATGGCGAGACTATCGCTTGAGCCGAGCAGTAGCAGAACATCGCCCGCGAGAATCCGGGCACCGGACAGTTTTTCCCGGAACCGCTGTCCCTGTCGTGAAATGCCCATAAGGCTAACGCCTTGTAGCCGCAGTAATTGCAGCGAACTGACGGTGCGGTCTTCGGCTCTGGCGCCGGGCGGTATGACGACTTCCGCCATCTCAAGGTTTTGGCCCTCCAGGATTTCGTGTCCTTTAATATGTTCG
>CALIBP010000037.1 GCA_938048165.1 uncultured Alphaproteobacteria bacterium
TGTGGTTCACCCTTCATGGCGGAATATGACGTGACCCCGGATTTTTGCGTAATTATGGCGGGAACGCTTGATGACCCCACGGTTATCAAGCCGGAATGGAATATTTATACCGCCAGCAAACAGCCATGGGTTGAGCTTTCACCGCACATGAAGAGCTTCGACGGCGGCTTCAAGAGGGATTGAGGAATGCCATACGCAGACAATGACGGGGTTAAGGTCTATTACGAAGTAAATGGTGAGGGCATGCCTTTTGTCATGCTGCATGCCAATCCCTGCGATCATCGCATGTGGATGTACCAGATATCGCATTTCGCGCGGCATTTTCGGGTGATTGCCCTTGATATGCGGGGCTATGGTCGCACCGATAAGGTCGAAACGCCTTATCGTTTTGGTGATCTTGTCGGCGACGTTATCGCTGTTTGCCAGCAAGAAAATGTTTCCAATGGCATACTTGCAGGGGCCAGCATGGGATCCAAGATCGCTTTCAAGCTGGGGGTCGATCATCCGGACCTATTTCAGGCCCAAATCCATGTGGGCGGTAATTCATTTCGTGGATCCAGCTATGACGGCCGGATTACCGGTTATGAGAATGAGGACCTGCCGCCATACCGTGCAAATCATTTGAAAGAACTTTTCGCGCCGGGATTTTCGGAGACCGACCGGGGCCGCTATCTCAGCAGCATTATTCTTGAGGATTCAAAACGCCTTTCGGGCAGAGCAATTGGCGCACTCTTCCATACGTTCGACAACGTAAATCTTTCGGAGCAGGTGAGTGAGATCAACGTGCCGGTCCTAATCGTCAACGGCATCCATGACAATTCGCTAAAAGGCGGTCAGAAGACAGCAGCGCTGATAGAGGGTGCACAGCATGAAACGATCCCAAATGCTGGTCATCTTTGTATTTTAGAAGACCCTGAGACATTCGACCGGTTGGTGGAGGAATTCCTCCGTCAGCATGGGCTGTATCCACCGCTGGTTTGACATAGTAAAATAGGCGCGCCGACATAGAATTCGTCGACATAAATTGAATGGGCTGATCTCTATATCGATGTCTCGATTTTATACCGGAACGGTCAGGACTGTCGGAATATTTTACAGTTTATCCGATTATACGCCATTTGGCTGACTTTAGATACTCTTAACTTGTTGAAAAACATTAACTCTTGATTTGTGGCACGGATTTTGCTTTGTTAATGGCATGATTACACGAAGCACCACATTGATGAAAACAATGATAGCCGTCGCCGGTTTGGCGATGCTGTCCTTGTCCGGTGGTGCCTCGGCTTCGACAAATAGCTGGCAGACAAATACCAACCTTGGTTCCTGCGAAGCAGGGTATACTTGCGACAGCACGTCACGGACTTTCATGGGAAGCGACGGCATTACGTCTGTTACGGCCACCGCGTGGTCACAGAATAATAGCGGTGTGATCGAAACCGCCCAGCTTGGTTTTTACTCAAACGGGCTCGGTGTCACCAATAACGCCAATGACGACAGCCACACTGTCGATAACTAGGGTTATACGGATTTTGTTGCCTTCTATTTCAACCAGACGGTTGATCTCAAATCGGTGTTCCTGAACACCTATGGCGACACGGACATCACCGCCTGGATTGGGACAACGCCGAGTCAGCCGGTTTTCACGGGTCAGAGCTTTGCCGATCTTGATATCGCATATGGCTCTGGCTTCAATAATTATGGCGTCGATACAAATCGCCTCGCATCATTTGGTGCACATGAAGAAACTGGCAATTTGCTGATTGTGTCGGCATTGATCGATGGATCTAACACCACTTACGACAATTTGAAGATTAAGGCGCTTTACGCGGAATCAGCCATTACGCCGGACACTGATATCCCTGGCCCTGCGACCCTGCTGGTCTTCGGCCCCGCCGTACTGGCAATGGGTGTGATGCGCCGCCGCGCGCGCAGCAAGCAGCAGGCCGAACAGGCTAACGAAGCAACGGGCGAGAAGGAAGAAGCCGTCGCATAGCTCTTCGTTTCGTCTAACCGCGATAAATCCATTTGTTTTATAGTTTAGCCGTTAACCCGAAAACTCGTGTTGTCTGGCGCGGTCACCGCGTTTTCTGATCTTGCCGTTCCGTCGGGCACCCAGTCATACGGGATTGGCTGGGCACGATACATCCAGTTGCGCTTGCCCTGATGCATCCAGGTCACAAGGTTGACGTCTTCGTCCTCATTGCGTTCCGGCCCGACAAAGATCGGGCAGACATATTCCCAGACAATTTCGCCCTCAGGCGTTACCTGAAAAATTCGGCCATGGATGGTTTCACAGATTAGCGTGTTGCCATTGGGCAGCCGTCTCACACCGCCCATGAAATAGCTAAAGAACGTCCAAACCTGATCGCCTGTCGATGAGGCGTCATATTGCCAGACGATTTCGCGTGTATTGGGATCGATTTCCAGGATACGCGTTGCCTGCCACAGGAAGTGATAGACCGGCGGCCAACCTGAATAACCGCCATTATCAAACAGCAGGATATTACCGGCACCCGGGCAACCATCCGGGATCAAATGGGCGTCA
>CALIBP010000038.1 GCA_938048165.1 uncultured Alphaproteobacteria bacterium
AGACTTGGTCTGACCCTGCTGCTGTTCGCCACCCTGTATGACATGCTTGATGGCAGATTTGACGGCCAGTTGATGCATATCTGGTTCATTTATTATCTGTTGATCTTCACCCTGATCGCGTCATTGTTCTGGAAGATGACATCTTCATCTGCGGCGGCGGGGCAAGCGGCGCCACGCGGCAGAACGCTGACCGCACTGCTGATCGCTTTCATTCCGGTGAAGATGGTCTGTGACCTTCTGGATGGAGGCACGCTTGGCATCGCCGTGTCATATGGTGATATCAGGCCGGGTGGCTTTCTCTACTTCGCCTTCTGCTTCCTGACCGGGGCGGCCCTGTTCACCCGCCGTCAGATGCTTGACAGGCTGGCCAGCAAGCCGGTGATGCTGGCCATCGGCGCCGTCGCCCTGATCAGCTTTGCAGGCGCCTTTACCTATGTGGACGGTGTATTCGGACACCGGCGTACCCCGAGCGCAAGCATGGCCGATGCGGTGATCGGATCGGCCTTTGCCGCCACGAGCGCGCTGTCCTGGAGCCTGTTCCTGCTTGGCATCACCCACGCCGTTGTGAAGCGCGGCAATGCGCTGGTGAGATGGCTTGTCGAACTGTCCTACCCGGTTTATCTGGTCCACCTGTTGCCGGCCATGATTGTGAGCGCGGCCTTGATCGGCATGGGCTATGGCCAGCCGGCGGTCGTCGCGGGAACGGTCTGCGCGACCTTCATCATCAGCGTGATCGTCTATTATCTGCTGATCAAATTCACACCGCTCAGCTGGATCATCAATGGCTACCACAAATCCTGGCTGATGCTACCGCGGTCACGTTAGCGAAACCCCCGGTCGGCATGTCAGCGTGCCACGGTCAACGCGTATATATCGCCACCGTTCCGGCGTCACTCAGACATCGGCCACCGATGGAAAGGCACTTCATCGGGCGCCATTCGCCAGGAACCCAAAGGTCCGAGTGCTCATTTTCAAGCATCACCGCTGTCGGTTCTCACCACACCAATCACACTTGTTTGCATACCAAAGGATTTATCGTAACCTTGGTTTGCAATTGCAACGATGAGTATCAAAACACTCAATCTAACGTGGCCGTCTGGTCACCCCAGTTCGCCACCAGCCTGGGCTATCAAAAGGCAGGGAGACATGGATCAGGATCTGTTTCGCAATACTCTTGCAACCAATGGGCTGTCAGTGGGCAGGCGCAGCCGAAGCAGGAGGCCCAAACGCTTCGTTGCGTTCTTCCTGATCATCATCCTCGCCTGTTTGCTCTACTATTTCACAAGAGGGTAATTTGGAACTCAAGGGAACGCGTCATCCGGTTCTTTCATGGGTGCCTATCATCATCGTCGCCACTGTTCTTGGTGGGGTGGCGGGCTCGGCTGCCAACGCGGTCATCACGCTGACCGGTTTGGAACTTCCCTATGTCGACATCTTTGTGGGGAGTCTCGGCGGCGCATTGGGGCTGATTGTCGTCCTGAAGAAACACCATATCCCGGTCAGAGGGCTGCCGGAATAGCCCTGTGCCAGGTGCCGGTTACCATGGCCCGGACACACGCGGCTGTGAATGCAAGGGCATTGGATCCGGGGAGTCGGGTATAGGTCATTCTGCTGCTCACCGGCCCTGTCAGCGCGAAAAGTACCGATATACCAATGATAAAGATGGACGAATGGTGCCCCGGGCTGGATTGGCGTTGCGTGTAGCGATCGCCTCCAGAGGGTGACGGGATGGCGGAGGCGGCAGTCACTTTTTTCAATCAGATATTGTATGGCAAAATACCTATGTAATTGACGACGGCGCCGTGATTGGTCACTCTTTTCGGCGTTATCACAAGGGGGAGATAGCGTCGTGCGGTTGTTTGCAGTTACCGTTCTTGTTGCCGGGACTTTGTCCACCATACCAGTTCAAGCCGAGGATCTTCTGGCCGGCGCGGATATCGGCTATGGCGAGTATTTGTCAGGCGAATGCGTCACCTGCCACAGCCAGGATGGCGCGGATAAGGGGATACCTTCAATCACCGGCCTTGATCCGGAAACCTTCGCCACCGTGATGCACGCCTACAAGGTCGGGGATATCGAGCATCCGGTGATGAAAATGGTGACAAGCCGCCTTGACGCTGAACAGATCGCCTCGCTTGCGGTGTTTTTCGCCAGCCTGCCGGCGGCGGAGTAGCCCACGACCATTTGTAATATGCAAAAATACACATGCGTACATGGATTCATTTGTATTTCCCTGCATTGTTTATACCCTTTCTGGTAGCGATTTTCGCTCAATGGGACAGAGGGGGGAAAAATGACAAAGTTTTCCAGAAGACACTTTGCCGGCGGCCTGCTTGCCGGCTCGACCGCGCTGGCGATGCCGTCGCTTGCATTCGGCGCAGCACCGCGCGTTGTGGTCATTGGCGGCGGCGCCGGCGGCGCGACTGCGGCCCGGTATATTGCCAAGGACTCCAAGGGAGCGATTGACGTAACGCTGATTGAAGCGTCGAAGCGTTACTACACCTGCTTCTTCTCCAACCTTTATCTGGGTGGATTCAGGAATTACGGGTCCATCGGCCACAATTACTACGGTCTTGCCGTGAACCGCGGCGTCAATGTCGTCCATGAATGGGCGACTTCGGTCGATACCGCGGCGAAGAAAGTCAATCTTGGCCATGGCGGCGAGGTCAGCTATGACCGGCTGGTCTTGTCACCGGGCATTTCGCTGAAATATGACAGCGTGCCGGGCTACTCGCCAGAAGCGCAAAGCCTGATGCCGCATGCCTGGACCTCTGGCACGCAGGTGCAGCTGCTGCGCGACAATGTGCTGAAGATGAAGAAAGGCGGCACCTTCGTGATGGTTCCGCCACCAAACCCGTACCGGTGCCCGCCCGGCCCGTATGAGCGGGTATCGATGATCGCGCATCTGCTGAAAGAGCGGAATCCGACAGCCAAGATCATCATCCTGGATCCGAAGGCGAAGTTCTCGAAGCAGGGCCTGTTCATGGCCGGCTGGGAAAAGCACTATCCCGGTATGATCGAGTGGCTTGACCCCGACACCCATGGTGGCATCAAGAAAATCAATGCCGCGACCATGGAAATCGAGACCGATCTCGACACCTTCAAGGCTGACGCTGCCAGCGTGGTTCCGGCCCAGCGTGCCGGCTCCATCGCCATGGCCGCCGGCGTCAATGACGGTGACTGGTGCCCGATCAATCCGGCCAACATGACGGCCAAGGCGGACCCGAACATCTATGTTCTCGGTGACGCCTCGGTGGCATCCTCGATGCCGAAATCGGGCTTCTCGGCGAACAGCCAGGCCAAAGTTGCCGCTAATCACATCCGTGGTGAGCTGACCGGCAGCCGCGTCTACGAGCCGCGCTTTGCCAATACCTGCTGGTCGCTGATCGGCACCAATGACGGCATCAAGGTCGGCGCCAACTACAAGGCCGGCGCCGAGAAGATCGACGTCACCGACAAGTTCATCTCGCAGGGTGACGAAGCTGCAGACGTCCGCAAGGCGACCTATGAAGAGTCGCTTGGCTGGTACGCCGGCATTACCTCCGACATGTTCTCGTAAGCACGAGAGCAGGTTGCACCAAGTGAAAGGCGACCCCCCCACAGGGTCGCCTTTCTGCTTTTACGAAGACCGGGGCCGGAGTCCCGCGACAAGGCACTGAAAAGGGCGGCTTCCCGGGCCGCCCTTTTTTCAGCTTCACCAGCTGCGTTTCAGTGTTCGGCGCTGTCTCAGACCATCCCGTCAATGATGACGGACTGCGCACCCGACGGCGTGACAACACCCTGCGCCTTGATATAGCTTTCCAGCAGGTCATAGATGGCCGGCCCCCTGGTGTCAGGATTGACCGAAGCCCAGCCGCCGACCATGTAGCTTTTCTCAGCTTCGATCGGCGTACCGGTGTCGGTCAGCATCATGTCACTGATGCGGCGCCCCATCTCGGCCTTCGGTGCGCAGCGATAACTCATCCCGCCAACCCGCACCATGTCACCACCCTGCTGGAAGAAGGGGTCCGGATTGAACAGGTTGTCACAGACATCCTCGAGAATATCCTTCAACTGCTTGCCGGTGAATTCCATGCGGTAGACAGCCGGGTAATTCATGCTTGTCTGTGTGTACATGTCATCGATGGTGATATCCTGCCCCGGCAGCAAAGTCGTCCCCCAGCGGAAACCGGGACTCAGCGCGATCTCGACATCACGTTCTGCACGGATCGCATCACAGATCACATCATCCCAGCTGCCGTTGAAATTGCCACGACGATAGAGCAGTGACCCTGCCTTGCCGATAACGCGGTTGCACTCGGCCTCATAGGGCGCGCGCAGCGCATCGATATGCGCCGCCATCCCGGCATCAGGCGTGATCACGTCGGAAAAGACCGGGATCAGCGTGCTGGCGGCATCGACGACACGCCCATCCTCGACCTTCAAATCGACGCGGCCGAGATATTTGCCATGTGAACCCGATGACAGCAGCAGCGTGTCGCTGATCCGGATCGCCTGCGGAATGGCGTCATGGGTGTGGCCGGTCAGGATGACATCGATCCCCGATACTGTGGCGGCGATCTTCTGGTCGACATCAAACCCGTTATGCGACAGCAGAACGACGATCTCGGCACCTTCTTCACGCGCGGCATCGACATTCGCCTGGATCTGTTCCGGCCGGATGCCGAATGACCAGCCCTCGACCATATGGCGCGGGTTGGCAATCGGCGTATAGGGGAAATGCTGGCCGATAACGGCGACATTCACCCCGCCACGTTCGAAAAAGGCCGTGCTCTCGAAGACCGGCTCATCCCACTCGGTATCAAAGACATTGCCGCCAAGGAAGGGGTAGCCCATCTCCTCGATCAGTTCCTCGACCCGCTCCTGACCAAAGGTGAATTCCCAGTGCCCGACCATCGCGTCGGGGCGCAGCATCTTCATCGCCGACACCATGTCCGCACCCCGGGTTTTCAGCGATGTGTAGGATCCCTGCCAGGTATCGCCGCCATCCAGCAGCAGAACCCGGTCGTCACCCCGCTCGGCGCGGATCGCCTTGACCAGGGTCGCGGTTCTGTCCAACCCGCCAAGGCGCCCATAAGCGCGCGCCAGCGCCTCGTAATCGACCATCGTATGCGCATAGGCCAGCGCGGAGCCGGGCTCGATCCCGAAATGGCGCAGGAAGTCCTGGCCGACAAGATGCGGCGGGATGCCCTCGAAATTGCCAACGCCGAAATTTTCCGATGGCGGGCGGAAATAGACCGGTTTCAGCTGGCCATGTATGTCGGTGAGATGGAGGAGCGTGACCTGGCCCTTGGCATCGAAGGATAGCAGGTCGTCCTGCGTCAATTGCTGGCGCGCAGCAGCGGCGGCGAAGTTCGGGAAAGCCGAAAAGACACCGGCGCTGGCCGCCGCAAACTGGAGGAATTCACGGCGTGAACGCATGGCGTCTCTCCCTGGAGTCAGGCTTTAGTCGGGCTTTAGTCGGGCAGGTGCGAGGCCTACTGGAGTGACTCCAAATAGGCGATGATGTTATCGCGGTCCTTTTGCTTCTTCAGCCCGGCAAAGGCCATCTTGCCACCCTTCAGATATTTCTTCGGGTTTTCCAGATAACCGTCGAGGCTTGCAGCGTCCCAGACGATGCCACTGGCCTTCATTGCCTTCGAATATTTCTTGAAGCTGTCGACACTCGCCGCCGGACGGCCGATGATGCCGACAAGATGGGGGCCGGTCTTGTTCTTTTCCTTGTCGGCGACGTGGCAGGCCTTGCACTTCTTGAAGACCTTTTCGCCGGCTTTGATGTCGCCCGCATGTGCCGGCATGGCGGCCGACAGCATCACGATCAACGCAGCAATAACAAATCGCATCATTGTCTCCCTTTGCTTTAGCTTTCCTGCTCGGGCGTCACATCGATATCGCGCGCCCGGCCGATGATGTTAGTTGGAACGTCACAATTCGTCATGCAGGGTTCACTGGCGACCGGTTGCGCGTCGGGGCGCGGGTCGGGCATGAAGAACCCGTCACGGTTCGGCATTTCGATAGTGCCGATATTCTCGTGACTGACCTCGAAATCATCCTCGATTATATCATTCATATAAAGAAGGAAAGCGACAATCTGGTAGGTTTCGTCATATGTCAGCGACTGCGCCTCGCCAAACGGCATCGCCCGGTAGATATAGTCATACATCGTCGAGGCGTAGGGCCAGTAACTGCCGGTTGTCTTCACCGGGTCATGGCTGTCGAGGGTGCCTTCACCACCGACCAGCACCGGCCAGTTGTCTACCGCCTCGCCAAAATCACCATGGCAGGCGGCGCAGCGGTCGGCATAAATTTCCTCGCCATCAATGGCGTTGCCCATGCCCACCGGCGCGCCAAGCCCGTCCGGGCGCACATCGATGTCCCATCCGGCAACCTCTTCCGGCGTGGCGATCTTGCCAAGATTGAACGGTCTTTCCGAGGCCAGCGCCGGCGATGCAACAAGTGCCAGCATCGCGCCGCCGGCAAGCCATGCCTTAACCAAGCCTGACATTGTCCACACTCCCGTCCTTGTTGACCATCCAGGTGGCGATCGCGTTGTTGTGATAGATCGAGTTCACGCCGCGTTCGGCCTGCAGCGCGTCGATGGTCGGCTGCACATAACCGGTCTCGTCCATCGCCCGTGACTGCACCAGCAATTCCTCACCATTCCATTCAAACGGCAGGGTGAAGCGGGTCAGGCACTTGTCGAGGACCGGGCCATGGAGCTCGGCCGTTTGCCAGTTGCGCCCGCCATCAAGCGAGACGTCGACACGCGTGATCTTGCCGCGGCCGGACCAGGCAAGCCCTTTCAACTGGTGGACGCCTTTCTCGAGGATCGCCTTTTCCGGGCTTGGCGAGGTCACGACCGATTTCGCATCCATCACCCAGGTGAACATCCGCGCATTGCCGTCTTCCATCAGATCGGTGTATTTGGATGTCTCCTCGCGCGCCATATAGGGCATGTCACCAAATTCCAGGCGGCGGATCCATTTGACCCACATATTGCCTTCCCAGCCCGGCACCACGAGACGCGCCGGGTATCCCTGCTCGGGACGAAGCGCCTCGCCATTCATCGCCCAGGCAATCATGCAGTCATCCATGATCTTCTCGATCGGAATGGAGCGGTTCATGCCGGCTGAATCACCGCCCTCGGCAAGGATCCATTTGGCATCTGGCTTGACCCCGACCTCGCGGGCAAGATCCTTCAACAGCACGCCGGTATATTGGACATTATGCACCATGCCAAAGGTGAACTGACAGCCATTCAGCTGCGCGCCGCGCCATTCCATACCGCCATTGGCAGCGCATTCAAGGAAATAGAATCGGTTGGTCTGCGGGAACCGCTTCAGCTCATCAAGCGTGAAGATCAGTTCGCGGTCGACAAGGCCATTGATCATCAGCCGATAATCGGTCGGGATCACCTCGGGAACACCGCCATGATGCCGCTCGAAGCACAGCCCGTTCGGCGTCACGAACCCCTCAAGCTCATGCAGCGGCGTAAAGTTGACCGATGATTCGGTGCTGGCTGTCAGCCATTCCACATTGCGGCGGATCACATGCTCTTCATAGGGTGATGGCATGCCATACGGATTGGCATCCACCCCGGCCCCAAGATAGGGGGTCCATTCCGAAACATTTGGCGGCAGATTGTCGGGATTCGCCTCGGCGCCGGTGGCCGCCCTGGAAAGCCCGACCGATCCGAGAGCCGCCGCCCCGCCAATCAGCGAGCGGCGCGAAAAAGTGCCATTCCTGTTCTTGTCTTCGGCCATGAAAACGTCCCCCTGTACCTTTAACTTGGCCTTCTTTTCAATCACCCGGACCTTGGGCACCCGGGCAGGATCAGCCAACGCTGATCTTTTTTGATTTTGTGTATTCCTTGCCGCCATCCTCGACCCACACAAAGTCGAAGGTGCCCGACTCGGTGACGGTGAACGGAAAGGTGAAAAACGGGTTCGCCGACACAGAAGGCTTCAGATCCACCGACATCACCACGGTGCCATTGAAGGAGGCACGGAAGCTGTTGATGATCTGACGCGGAATCAGCTTGCCGTCACCATCCACGGCGCGGCCGCTATGCATTGGATGCGAGATCAGCGTCTTGATCTCGATCAGTTCGCCCACTTCGGCGGTCTTCGGCACTTTCACGCGGGGTTTTACTTTTGACATGATTCTCTCCTTATCCGCCGCAGCCGCCGATGGTGACCTTCACGGTCGCCTCGGCGCTGCCGAAACTGCCATCACTGAAGGCGGCAATCACATGCACATTCTGTGTTTTTGACAGCCGCATGCGGGTCGTTGCGTAGCAGGCCCCCATCGCCGGTGAGAAATTGAAAGTCGCGACATCCGGTTCCGGATTGCCATCGGCGAGAATATGCACCGCTTTCACGTAATTGTCGGCCGTCATCGGGCTGTCGATATCGAATGCCACCTTCACAGCGTTGCCATTCTCGGCAATCTCCGGCATGTCGAGCGTGATCAACGCGTCATCACCGGCCGCACCGCCGGTAAGTTCGGCAATCCGGGCCGCAACATCTTCCGGTCCGGCCAGGGCCGCGGGGGCCACAGCACAGGTCAGTCCGGCAGCGCCGAGAAGCGTCATCGCCTGACGTCGCGACATCGGTTTCAGGACGTATGTCTTCACGAGTAGGCTCCCTTGCTTTTGTTCATTCGAACGGGAGCGGGCATCGCGGTCGGATGGCTGTTCTGATCTTGTTGCCTCGACCCTGTACCAATAAAGGCCCTCTCCCTAAAAAACAGGATGGGGAAATATGCGTGATTTCACAATATATATTTTGAATGACATGCAAATTTCAGCATGTGAATTCTCTTTCAGCTTATGAATTCTCCGGGACGGTCATTCAGGCACATGATCCGAGAGCCACCACCAGAACATCTCGGCATCATCATAGCCACGTTGACGATCAATCTCACGACCATCGCTGACAATCAGAAAGGTGGGCGTTCCCAAAACGGGCCCAGTCAGGACAATATCATCCGGCAACGGGGCGCCCATCTCCACCCGCGTGAGCGGCATGTTCGGCGCATAGGGTGACCTGTCATAGATCGCCCCGACATCACGTTCCCAGGCCCGGCAGAACGGGCAATGATCGGAGGTCACCATGATCAGTCTTGTCTCGGCGACCGCCTGAAGCGGTATCAGCAGGACAGCGGCAAGCAGCAGCGACAACGCCATACGCGACAACCTAGCCAAGGCTGGCAAACCCACCTGCCTGTTGCTTGCAGTCAAGTTCACGAAGCTTGACCTCATTCGGGTTCACCGCAAGGTTGGCGATGCTGACACGCAGGATCCGCCGCACCTTGTCGCTGCTCAGAATATAGATGATGTGACGCGAATCACGTCTGGTAGCGACGATTTCCGCTTTTCGCAGCACGGCAAGCTGTTGCGACACGGCATATTGCTTCATCGACAGCGCGTCACACAGTTCACCGACGGAATACTGACGTATCATCAGCAGCTGACAAATTTCCAGCCGCACCGGATGGGACAGCGCCTGAAAGACCTCAAGGACGCTGTTGGTGGTCTCGCTGGTGATTGGCACTCCCCCTGCCATTCCCATGAATCTGCCCCTATCCTTCCACGCGGTTCCCAATAGTGCTGGCAAGCCAGTTATCTGTTTCTATGGCCTGCATATCCAGCGTCGTCTTCAGATATTTCTCGCCGGGTCGCCAGTCGGCGGGCGTCGACAGATCGTTCTTGTGCGTGTCTATCAACGCCTTTTGCACGCGCAGCAATTCATCGATCGAGCGGCCGACATACATCGGATAATGGATGATGGCCTGGATGATCTGGTCCGGATCGATGAAGTAGCACGCCCTCACGGTCGCCGTTGTCCGGCTTGTCGGGTCAAGCATGCCATAGGCGGTGGCGACCTCCATCGACAGATCCTCGATCACCGGGAACCGCACCTCGACATCCATCTTTGACCTGATCCATTCCAGCCAGTTGATGTGGCTGTAGATACTGTCAATCGAGAGGCCGAGAAGCTCAACACCGAGTTCATCGAATTCGGGCTGCCGGCGCGCCAGTTCGACAAATTCCGTCGTACAGACGGGTGTGAAGTCGGCCGGGTGGCAGAACAGGATCGTCCAGCTCCCCTCGAAAGCCGACAGCGACAATTCCCCTTTCGACGAGCGTGCCGAGAAGTTCGGTGCCTGTTGGCCGATCATCGAATATGAAACCTTGCTTTGCTGCGAACTGTCCATAAAAGGCACCGTCATCACTCGTTGCACCGGGACGCAAGGTTAGCAGGCTCCAATCGGATAAGAAACCGAATGTTGTGCCGCCGATAGCCGCCAGCCATGCTTGCCAGATCGCGGATTGACCGCCATGCGGCCCCCGGCCGGTCAACCGCGATGCGGTCTTCAAGCCAGGCAAGGGTGAAAGACGCCAGCATGTCCAGCATTGCGCTGGCCTCACCGACATCTTGCGATGAGGGTGATGGTTATTTGACCTGCCATGCGATCTACCCATTTCAGCAGCGATTGAATAACTGCCTGAATCAAGGTGTTTTATGGCAGGTGTAACACGGCAAATGGTGCCCGGGGCGGAGGTTCGATGCCTGTCCGTGGCGCCATCACGTGACTGAATCCAGCTATATCAAAAGCTCAGCAAAGCACCCCAACAGATCAACTGTCAAAACCTTGCCTGAACCCTGGTCCGTGGTCCGAGTTCCAAGGTTCGAGCTTCGAGCTCCAAACGCATTGAGCCCTGTTGCCTGGACGACGCTCCGAGGTCCCATGATCCCGGCTCCCGGAACACGGTGCCCGGATATCGGATGGAGGTTACCGGGGCTGGTTGCTGGATTTGAGATGGATTGGCTCGGGGGGGCTTTTTATCGTCTTTAGACATTCCAACCTCTCTGGGCTTAGGCGGAATTGCCAGTCACCGATAGAAGCTACGCCGTTCATACTGGGGACAAAAAACGCTAAAATTCCCAAGTTAAATCATCTGGGAAACAGGTCTTGCTGCGTAGCAGCTTCTAGCGTTTGGCTTTTCCTTCCAACCTATGCGTCAAACGTGAATTGCCCCTTAAAGCCGGACATCCGATTGTTCAATTCGGCTCGGAACGCTGACACCACTTCGTGGGGCATATCCCGGACATTCAAATAATCGATCACGGACGTTATTGCGGCGAGGTATAATTTTTCCTATGGGTATATCAGAGGGGGTGTATAGGCCCGAGCGGTTGCGGGGCGCGCAACCGCCGTTACGTGCATCTCGATTTTGTAAATTTGCACTTTCGGGCCCCCACTGCAAATACGAGCCGTGACGATGGCTGCGCTTACACTTCGTCAGACCATTGAGGGCTTGCGTCTTTCGCTGGCGATCAGCCCACAAATGACAATGATCACTGCACCGGACATTTCATAAGGGCTGACGTTCTCAGCGAAGAGAAAATAACCGGCACCAAGGGCAAACAAAATCCGTGTATATGGGAATGGGGCAAGGGCAGACACCTCGCCAAAGCGATAGGCCTCGACCGTCAACAGCATGCCAAATGTGCCAAGCGCCCCGGCAAGGCACAAAAGAACCAAATCCTGCAGGCTGACGAAAGTCCAGCCAAGAATAGCCCCTGGCGTGGTGCCGATGGTTGCGACCATCCCGATCCAGAACATGATGGTTGCTGTATGTTCTGTTTTGACCAGTAGCCGATTTTGAAAAATCAGTATTGCCGCAGCCAAAGCTGACCCAAGTCCCAGCAGCACGCCAACATCAACACCATAACCATCAATCTCGCTCGCCAGAACCACACCGATGAAACCAAGGATGGTTGCAATAGCCCGCTTTCCCCCGATCTTCTCGCGCAGCACAAAAGGGGCCAGCAAAACAACAAAAAGTGACGTCGTGAAAGTGAGGGTTGACGCAAGCGCCAAATCCAGTTTTCTGAAGCTCAGATAGTACAGCCACCAACAGACGAGGCTGGTAATCCCCCTCGTAACAAGCATAGGCCAGCGCGGCGACGTGAACGGAACACTGGCCTGCATTCGTATATAGGCCGTGACGATCAACAGCTGTAACAGTGATCGAAAAAATATAATCAGAACAAAAGGAACATCGGGGCTGAGATACCTCAAAACCGTGACATCAGCAGTGAATATTGCCGCCGACATGATCAGCAGGATCGCACCACGCCGGTTGTCCACCATTCCTCAGTTGCTCATCTCTGCCTGTATGGCGCGTAATCGGCCACATCAGACTCTGCTATTTCGCGCAGGATTCTGACCCATGCCGCAAGCCCGTCAGATATCGAATCAAGGCGAAAAAACTCATTTGGCGCGTGAAAGTTTTCATCTGAAAGCGCGAAGGAAAACATAATCGTATGCAATCCAAGCAGGCGATGCACAATTTCTGTCAGAGGTAGCGATGCCCCTATCCGGACGCGCCGGGGCACCGTGCCGGTTGTGGCCTCGAGCGCATTTGATGCCGCTTTCAATAGCGGATGGTCCCCGGGCACTGTATAGGCTCCTGACGCCCCGCGCTCACCTGTGAATTCCAGCCTGACCCCCTCCGGCGTGTTTGCTTCAAGATGCCTCATGACAGATCCCTGCGCGGCCACCGGATCCTGCCCTTCAACAAGACGCATGGTGATCTTTGCAGATGCTTCATTGGCAATCACTGTTTTCGACCCGGCGCCGGTATAACCGCCCCACATACCATTGACATCCAGCGTTGGGCGCAGCCAAAGCCGCTCGAGGGTTGAATAGCCCTTTTCCCCATGGGGAGCCGCTCCGATTTCCGACAACAGTCTGGAGCCATCATAAGCAATGGATTGAATCTCGGCGCGTTCATGTTCACCAGGCTCACGAACACCATCATAAAACCCCGGTGCAGCTACGCGGCCGTCTGCGTCGTGCAGACCGCTTATGAGCCTGGCCATTTCATGCAAGGCATTGCGGACAATACCGCCATAGCGACCGGAATGCAGGTCCTGGGACGCTGTGATGAGTTTCACTTCGAACCCTGCATTCCCCCGCGATCCTACATTCAGGCTAACAAGATCAGGTCGCCAGCGCGCGCCATCAGCTGACAATACAGCATCAGCAGAAAGTAATGGCCGGTGAGCCTGAAGAATGCCCGGCAAGGAGGGAGAGCCGGTTTCCTCTTCTCCTTCGATCAGCAGTTTAACGTTGACTGGCAGTGTCTTTTCAACAGCAATGAATGCTGCCAGTGTTTCAAGGGCGATCATCATGGGGCCCTTATCGTCTGAAATGCCGCGCCCATAAATCCGGCCATCCTTCTCGACCGGTTCAAAAGGCGGCGTGTGCCACTTGTCTTCAGGGTCTGGCGGCTGCACGTCATAATGAGCATAGATGAGCATCGTAGGCTTATCAGGCGCATCCAGCCTTTCAGCAAAAATGGCAGGCTGTCCGGAACCATTGTCAGGCATCAATCGCTGACGGTTCTGAAAACCCATTTCATCCAGCCTTCCCTCGATCAATTGCCGCGCCTTTTCCATGCCGTCGGCCATCGCCGGATCAGCGCCGACAGAAGGACAGGCGACAAGCTGTTTCAAAGCGTCAATCAACGGCGCTCTTTTCTTCAAGGCGTATTCAAGAACAGCATCAGACATGGCGATCAATCCTCTCTTCAGGCAATTCCGCCATCAACACTCAGGATCTGGCCAGTGATCCAGCTCGCTTCTTCCGACGTCAAAAAAGCGGCCGCCGCGGCAATATCTTCCGGCTTGCCAAGACGGCGTGTGTGAATCCGATTTATGATTTCAGCCTGTCCATCTGGGCCATAGGCTTGCCATTGTCGTTCGGTTGCCGCATTCGACAGAATGAAGCCCGGCGCAATCGAATTTACGGTTATGCCATGCCGGCCCAGCTCAAGACTGAGTTGTTTGGTCAATCCGACCAGGGCATGTTTTGCTGCTGTATAGGCATGAATGCCAGTCAGGCTTGGTCGCAGCCCGGCCCCGGAGCTGATGGTGATCACCCTGCCCCACCGATTTGCCTTCATTGCAGGAACAAAGGATTGAGCAAGATGAAGAGCGGAATCAACATTGGCGGCAAAAATGCTTTTCCAGCCAGACGGCTCCACCTCTTCCAAGGATGTTCCGATCTGATTGCATACGCCACCGGCAGCGTTGACAATGATGTCTGGATTCCCATGCTGGGCAACCAGATGATCTTTCAGGTTTCTGACCGAAAGAGGATCGCCAAGATCAGCCGCGATCATCGGCAGTTGCAACCGTTTTGCGGCAGCGGCCAAGGCCTTTCCGGGCAGATCAGAAACAATCACCTTTGCCCCATCCGTCGCAAGTCTCGACGCTATGGCCGCCCCTATGCCGCCAACAACGCCTGTCACAAGCGCTGTTCTTGTGGTCATGACATCACCCTCGTCAGTTCGTGGAAGGTGGAAACTGACATGTCACGGCGACCTTCCTCAATATCATGGATCAATTCGATCAGACGGCGCAGCAGCGGCGTGTCGACACCGTGACCCGCTGCAATTTCAACAATGACTCCCAATTGCTGATCGACTTCTGTCTTGCGCTTGCGCACAGCGAGATCGCGGTAAATGCCGGTGTGTGTTTTGGCCGTTCGGGAATTGAAGTCCGCCAGGTCAGCCAGGCTTTTCAACGCAGATGCATCGGCCGCATCAGGCATGAAGGCCTTTGGCTCAAATCCATTGAACGGTTTGGGAATCACACCCTCGGCCACCGCGGTTCGCATGACTTCACGGGCCAGTCCCATCAGCGCCGGGCCTCGCTCCAAATCAGCAAAATTTGCCGTCATGCTGTCAGATGTTAGCGCGGTTGCAAACAGCATCGCGCCATAGCCCATTTTCCCCCAGAGATAACCCCAGATGTCATCCGTAAGCACCGCATCGGGCTCGAATATCTGAAGCAACTTATGCATGCGTTCGGTGCGTTCACGAATGACGTTGTCTATTTCACCAACAACAACGGCGCCTCTATTGCCGAAAAGGATCCGCCCCGGTTCAATCCAGTCAGCGCCATAATTGACGAAAGCCCCCATGGTTCTGTGGGCACCGGCAAGATCTGCGATCATCTTTTCGTTCAGCCCGTTCTGGGCGGAAAGAATGAACCCATCCTCCCGCAAGTGGGGCAGAATCGAAGCCACGGCAGCCGCTGTGGCCTGCGCTTTCACGGCAAGCACGACACAGCTGTAAGTCCCGGCAAGCTCCTCGGGCAGAACAGCATCGACAACCTGTGTGAATTCTTCAACAGGACCTTCAATCTTCAGCCCTTCCGTGCGGCAGGCGGTGACATGATCTGCGACGATATCGACCATCGTTACCGATTGGCCGGCACGTGCCCAGTAGGCCCCCAATACCCCCCCTATGGCACCTGCGCCCCAGATCAGAATCCCATTTTTCATGCAGCACCTTTCAACTCAGGCCAGGGCCCTTCGAGCGCTTCTCGGGTTTCGTTGATGCCGGTTTCCCAGATGGCCGTCATTTCTTCATCCTGCCGTTGCCAGGGCCCGCCAAATGAGCCATCACCAAGAATTTCACGGACTGTTTCGGGAGGAGAGACTTTCATCAATGCCATATCGATTACCGGCTTTTCACCCTCCGGTGCCGGTGCATGCGCCAGTCTTGTCCAGGGAAAATTTTCCATCCAGTTGGCATGAGACCCCGTGGAATCAATTTCTTGCGCCATGGCCCAGGTTGCCGGCGCATTCCACCAATTATGAAATTTGATCGAAATATCGCCATATTCAGCCATCAATTCCTGCGCCAATGCCCCAACCGGGTTATTGCCGCCATGGCCGTTGACGATCAGAATTTTTCTGAAACCTGACTGATAAAGCGATGCGACAATATCTCTGATGACCGCCATGAGCGTTTCGACGCGAAGGCTCACAGTGCCCGGATACGCCGCAAAATAGGGAGCAAGACCATATGGCATGACCGGGAAAACAGGAATATTGAGGGGCTCCGCCACATCCAGTGCCATTTTTTCAGCTAAAATCATGTCGACGCAAAGCGACAATTGCGCGTGCTGTTCGGTGGACCCGATTGGCAGTATGCAGCGCTGATCCTTTTCAACAGCTGCCTCCATATCGAGCCAATTCATATTTGCGACCTTCACAACTTTAGTCCTTTCACTTCTATTCCAAATGTCCCGGTAAGCTGCCTGACCAGTCCTCGGCATGAATGACAACCTTGGACAGCAGTTCAAACAGCATCTGGCGCTCGCCATCGGTCAGCGTTTTCAGCATGCGCCTTTCCTGTTGTTCGAAGGCAGGTTTGGTCTTGTTGATGATTTCCCATCCCGTTTGAGACAAGTGCAACGCCTGCTTTCGCCCGGCGCCAGGCATCTTTTTACCCTTCTCTATAAGCCCGGAGGATTCGAGCAGCTTTATCGCCCTGCTGAGCGTGTTCTTTGGGAAGCCGGACGTTGTAGAGATGTCACGCGCGCTGCTTCCGTCGGCCAAAGACAGTGAATACAGCACCACATATTCTGGCCGTTTCAGTCCGTAGACATCCTGCACCCAGTTATAAAGCGGGGTGTTGTAGAGCAGGGCAAGATAGTTGATGCGAAAGGTAAATGGGCATGGATTCGCCCATAATTTTGCCTCCAGCATATCGGGGGGCATATCTTGGCCGTCGCTAAGATACTTTTCATCAAGCGCGACCTGGGGGGCTGGCATTGCAGAAATTCCTGTCCTGATTTGTCATAATAAGTTCCAAATTGAACTTGACTGCCAGAATAAGTCTTCACATTCTGCAATGACAAGTCCCAAATGGGACTGAATAAAACAATAACTCGTTGGGGCACGCCGCCTCTTTTGATTTTGGGAGGAAAGACAATGCGAAAACACAAATTCCTGGCAACTATGGCATTGGTGCTGGGATTAACTGCGACCAGTGTGGCCTCGGCGCAGACGCTGACGATGGGTGTTCGTGGTGGGCCTGAATCGATAGACCCGCATTATTCGGCACTGGGTCCACATGCCGAAGCGGCGAAGCACATCTTCGACACTCTTGTCTGGTCAGGTACTGATCTTCAGATTGAACCGGGGCTGGCCACAAGCTGGGCCCCCGTGGATGATGACACATGGGAATTCAAGCTCCGCAAGGGAGTTAAGTTCCATGATGGCTCGGACTTTGACGCAGAAGATGTGAAATTCTCGATAGAGCGCATCCCGGTTGTATCCGGCCCAACCACCACAACAATCTATGTTCGCCGAGTGGCCGATGTTGAGATCATAGATTCGCACACCATCCATATCCACACAGATGGTCAGGCAGCAACTCTGCCCAATGATTTCATCCGGCTCTTCATCGTCTCATCAGAAGCTGCTGCAAATTACTCCACACCGGAAACGGCCGCTGAAGGGTTCAATTCAGGCGCGGCTGCTGTTGGTACCGGCCCCTATAAATTTGTCAGCTGGGAGCCGAAGGGAGACCTTGTGCTGGAACGAAATGATGATTACTGGCGCGGCAAAGGGTCATGGGAAAAGGTTGTCCGCAAGGAAATCCCGAATGACAGTTCACGCCTTGCGGCGCTGAAGGCCGGACAAGTTGATGTCATCAACTATGTCTCCTCTGTTGACTACCTGGCCCTTGAAAACGATGCAAATATCGATGCTGTAAAGGGTGATTCGGTCTACATCATGAACCTGCAGCTTGATCAGCGTAAAAAGACGCCGCTGGTCAGGGCTATTGATGGTTCAGAACTGGCCGAAAATCCGTTTCGTGACTTGCGCGTCCGCCAGGCGATTGACTACGCAATCGATCGTCAGACCATGGTCGATATTGTCCTTGAAGGACTTGGCAGACCGGCAAATCAAATGATGCCTCCAGGCTTCTTCGGCTCCAATGAAGGCATCCCAATGCCTGAATATAACCCTGCCAAGGCAAAGCAACTTCTTGCAGATGCAGGTTATGCCAACGGCTTTGAAGTAGATCTGTACTGCACCGCTGACCGTCTTCCCGGTGATGGCGCGATCTGCCAGGGTCTCGGCCAGATGTTCACGCAGGTTGGCATCAAAACCAATGTCAACGCGATCTCCAAGACAGTTTATTTCCCAGCGCAAGCCCGCCTTGAATACTCGATGTTCATGAATGGCTGGGGAACATTGACTGGTGAAGCATCCTACACGCTCGGGGGACTGGCACATTCCAATAACCCGGATGTGAAACTCGGCGCCTACAACCGCATCGAATATAAAAATGATGATGTCGACCGGTTGTTGCAGACCGGGGCTCGGATGATGGACGCAGATCAGCGCCGCGCCACTTACGAGGAAGCGATGGAAAAGGTCATGGCAGACAAGGCCTATATCTCGATTGTCCAGCTTCAGACTGTCTGGGGCGCGAAGGCGGGGAGTGTCGAATTCACACCTCGTTATGATGAAGACACACTTGCCTTCTTCATCAAAAGCGCAAACTAGATCACCATCTCGGGGGACCAGGCAACATTCAGGTTTGCCTGGTCCCCAATTCCCGGGGATTGCCGATGCTTGGCTTCATAATCCAGCGATTTTTGCAGGCTATTGGCGTCATGGCGGTTATGTCCCTGATTGTTTTCTGTGGCGTTTACGCTATCGGCAACCCCATTGATATTGTCATTCCGCCAGAAGCCACACAGGATTTGCGCGATGAGGTTATTCGCCGCCTCGGACTCGACCGCCCACTTTATGAACAGTATTTCATCTTTCTGGTAAATTTGCTGAAGGGCGATCTGGGACGTTCGTTCGTCTACAACATTCCGGTTCTGGAATTGATTGGCGGCCGCTTGCCGGCGACGTTGGAACTGGTCCTGATTTCCGTTGTTTCAGCCTCTGTCATCGGGGTCAGCCTTGGTATCTATGCCGGCTATCGGCCCGAAAGCTGGACAGCAAAGACAATAATGGCCGCTTCGGTTCTCGGCTTTTCAGTGCCGTCATTCTGGGTTGGCCTGATCCTGATTTTGACATTTGCAGTGAATCTGGGCTGGCTTCCGGCGGGGGGTCGAGGAGCGACCATAGATATCTGGGGTGTTGCATGGTCATTCCCGACACTGGATGGTCTGTCACATATCATCCTGCCGGCAATCAATCTGGCGTTGTTCAAACTTGCCATGATGATCCGTCTCGCGCGGGCAGGAACGCGCGAAATCATGCTCACGGACACAATCAAATTTGCCCGTGCTGCCGGTCTTTCTGAGATCACGATACTGCGCCAGCATTTGCTCAAGCTCATTTCCATCCCGATCATTACTGTCTTTGGTCTGGAACTGGGCTCAACACTGGCTTTTGCTGTGGTGACAGAGACCATCTTCAGTTGGCCAGGGGTTGGCAAGTTGATCATCGACAGCATTGCCGTGCTGGATCGGCCTGTCATGGTTGCCTACCTCATTCTTGTGGCCTTTCTTTTTGTGACCATCAATTTTGTGATCGATCTGATCTTTGCGCTCATTGATCCCAGGGTCAGGCGCGGGGCTGCATCATGAACAGACAAAGCACGCCATTCACCAGATTTTGGAACGAGTTTCGAGAAAACAGGATTGCCGTTCTGGCACTGTCTATTGTTGTTCTTCTGGCACTGCTGGCACTTTTTGCATCTTTTGTATCTCCTCAAAATCCATATGATCTGGCCAATTTATCGCTGATGGACAGCCGCCGTCCCCCCGGCTTTGTCGGCACAGGCGGATACACCCATTGGCTGGGCACTGATCCACAGGGACGGGATCTCCTCTCGGCCATATTTTACGGGTTGAGAATATCAATCCAGATTGGTCTTGCTGCCGGTTTTGTTTCGCTCAGTATCGGCGCCGCATTGGGTATTCTGGCTGCCTATATCGGCGGTCGTGTGGAAAATTTGATCATGCGGCTGGTCGACCTCCAATTATCCTTTCCCGCGATCCTGCTGGCGCTGGTGATCGTGGCATTGCTTGGGCAAGGCAAGGTGCAGCTGATCAGCGCGCTGGTTGCTGCACAGTATGCCTATTTCGCCCGCACAGCATATGGCGCAGCCAAAGCCGAGCGAGGCAAGGATTACATTGAGGCCGCTGTCGCCACCCCCCTTGGGAGCCGCCTTGTCATATTGAAACATCTGTTGCCGAATTGCACACCGCCGCTGATCGTTGTGGCAACAGTGCAGATTGCCAACTCCATTTCACTTGAAGCGACACTGAGTTTCCTTGGTCTTGGCTTGCCGGTCACGGAACCTTCACTTGGTATGCTGATCTCCAATGGCTTCCCCTATATGATGAGTGGACGCTACTGGATTTCCGTCTATCCCGGTGTGGCTTTGATCATCCTCATCGTTGCCATCAACATTGTTGGTGATCAGGTGCGTGACCAGTTCAATCCAAGGTTACGCAGATGACTGAAACTGTGCTCAGTGTAAAAAATCTCACCACCCACTTCTTTACCCGTTCAGGGGTGGTCAAGGCGGTAGACAATGTCAGCTTTGATCTTGCCAAAGGCGAAATTATGGGCCTGGTCGGTGAAAGCGGTTCAGGCAAAACAGTCACCGGATTTTCACTTCTTGGTCTTGTTGATGAACCCGGGCGCATCGTGAGCGGTTCCATCACTCTCAAAGACAAGGCGTTGACCAGCCTTTCAAACGCTGAATTGCGCAGATGGCGTGGCCGTGAAATCTCGATGATTTTCCAGGACCCCATCGCCACCCTCAATCCGGTATTGACCATCGGCCGGCAGATGCGACTGGCCATTGCCGCGCATGAAAGAACAAGCGCTCGTGCCGCTGAAGATCGTGCAACTGATCTGCTGTCGAAGGTTGGCATTCCTTCGGCGCGCGCAAGGCTGGACGCCTACCCCCATGAATTTTCCGGAGGCATGCGACAGAGGGTTGCGATTGCCATCGCTCTTCTCCATCGGCCGTCAGTTATCATTGCTGATGAGCCCACAACTGCGCTTGATGTGTCTATTCAGGCACAGATCCTTCAACAGATGCGTGTTCTTGCAGCCGAAACCGGAACGGCAATGATTTGGATCAGCCATGACCTTGCCGTGGTATCAAGCCTTGCCAGCAAACTAGCCGTTATGTATGCGGGCCGGATCGTCGAGCAGGGGCCGACGGCGACGCTGCTGAGAAACCCGCGCCATCCCTATACAGCCGGCTTGATGAATTCCTTACCTGCGATGACCAAACCCGGCACGCCTCTTAAACAGATCCCGGGAACAACGCCGTCACTATTGTCTCTTCCCCCGGGATGCCCGTTCGCGCCCCGATGTCAACGCGCAACCGCGCAGTGTCAGCATGACCCCGAACTCACCATTCATGGAGACAGAGGATGGCGCTGTTTCGACCCGGTCGGTCATATGGATGAGGTATCATCATGACTGATTTTGTCAGCCTCGAAAATATCAGCAGGGTCTTCGGCCCAAACCTTACCACCGGGGAAAAGATCGCATCGAAACTCGGGGCGACAGTTGAAACCCGTTCCATTCATGCCGTATCCAACGTGTCACTGTCTGTCAGCAAAGGAGAAACGGTAGGTCTTGTTGGCGAATCCGGCTGTGGCAAGTCAACTCTGGGCCGCTTGGTTGCCGGAATATTGCCGCCAAGCTCCGGCACCGTCCTGATAGATGGCAGCCCGGTAATCAAGGACGGTGTCAAGGCAACAACCCGGGTACAGACAGTGTTCCAGGATCCCTTCGCCAGCCTTGACCCACGCATGAAGGTGGGGGAAACGGTTGCCGAAGGGCCCATTGCCCATGGGCTTGCAAAGAAAAGTGAGGCCAATGCCTATGCCGCGAAGTGGTTTGAGCGGGTTGGTCTGGACCCTGTCTGGCTTGACCGGTATCCGCACCAGTTTTCAGGCGGCCAAAGACAGCGGATCGCAATTGCCAGAGCCCTGGCCATGCAGCCGGATGTCCTGATATGTGATGAACCTGTCGCGTCACTTGACGTGTCCATTCAGGCGCAAATTATAAACCTGTTTCTGGAACTGACCCGTGACCTGGAATTGACGACAATCTTCATCAGTCATGATCTATCAGTTGTGCAACATGTCAGCGACAGGATTGCAATCATGTATCTTGGCCAGATTGTCGAGTTGGGACCGGTTGATGAGGTTTTTGAAAATCCTGCACATCCCTATACAGCGGCGCTGTTCGGATCGGTACCCAAGCTGGTGCTGGATGACCATGAACTTGTCCGCTTTGATACAATTGAAGGCGAAGTCCCGTCGCCGCTTTCACCACCATCAGGCTGTTTCTACCATCCCAGATGTCCGTTGGCCGACGAGCATTGCGCAATAACAGGCCCCGAGATGACCACCATCCCGAACAGCCGCAGTGTGACGTGCCACAACTATCAACGGCAGCTCAAACAAAAATAGCTTCAT
>CALIBP010000039.1 GCA_938048165.1 uncultured Alphaproteobacteria bacterium
ACGCCAATGATATCGTGAATATGGGTGTCGAGATTAACATCGCGGCTCAATAAATGTGCGCGATCACCAAGACCGGTTAAAGTCGGGGTAAGGACTCGGTGGCTTTGTTCGACGAGTTGGTTTGCGACACGAACCCAACACTAGCCGCCATGCCACGCACCGTGAACCAAAACAAAATTTGCCATTGGAGTTCGCCTTTCGGATTGTTAGCCGTTTAGACAGACCGTGAGGACAGACGATCCTAGAGTCAAACGGGCCTTCGCATTTTGCAGACATAAACAAGCCTGCTTTCGGGCGAGCAAGGTAAGGGGCTTTTCCAAAATGGGAATTTTATTCATTGCCAGATCACGGCGTTGCGCGCGGCGTGCCATCTGCGCGCTGATCCAGAACCATTTTAAAGCCTCTACGTTGCTTTTGGTTACGCCTAGACCTGTTTCGTAAAGCTCTCCCAAATTAAATTGAGCTCGGGCAAGGCCTTGTTCGGCGGCGCGGCGGAACCATAGAGCAGCAGATTTAAAATCCTGCTGTCCTTCAAAACCTACCAGATACATAAAGCCGAGCTCGTTTTGTGAACGGGCATCCCCTTGTTCAGCTAATCGCTCAAACGTAACAAAGGCGTTGTGAAAATTACCCTGGTCGAGCTCTATATAGCCGTATAGCCGTCGCGATAGGACAGAGGTTTTTGCGCCGTGGCTGAAGAGATCGTCAGGCATAGCAGCAATATCATCAGGATAGGGGGCATTACCCGTTTCATGCGACGAGTTTAAGGCCAAACTGGCAATTTCCGATAGAAAAACCGTATCACCCCTGTTGACAGTTTTACGGCGCCATGGCGGTCTGTCGTCATGAGTCTGCTGGATAGAATCAAGGTCTGTAACAACGGCACGGATGTTTCCGACTATTCACCCTTTTTCGTTGACGGTCAGCGCCTTGGGTGGATCCATCGTGATTTTGCCCCGGCGCTAATACAGTTTGGCGATGTTTTTCAGGCATCTGCTAATGCTGTAGCGCTGCATAATTGCCTGAACGACTATCAATCGCGCAGCGCGGCCGTTGTCCCGGTGCTTCGGGCATTGGATGCGGAAGGCTGGTTCTCTGGTTGGCGTGATGAAGCCTATCCGGTCGGTGCTGGCTTTTATGACGAGCCGTTTTTTGAGATGGAGCGCACGGCTGTTCCGCGTTTCGGCGTGGCTGCGTTTGGCGTTCACGTTAACGGCTTTGTTCGGGATGGCGACGAATTGCTGCTGTGGATCGCCCGCCGTGCTGATGACAAGCCAACCTATCCGGGGATGCTGGATAATATGGTGGCAGGTGGACAGCCCGTTGGGCTTGGATTGCTGGAGAATGTGATCAAGGAAGCGGCGGAAGAGGCGGCTGTCCCGGCGGAGATTGCCGCCCAGGCGAAGCCGGTCGGCGCGATATCCTATCAGCACCAAAACGACAATTGCCTGAAGCCAGACACCATGTTCGTGTTTGATATGGAATTGCCAAAAGAGTTTGTTCCAAAAAACACGGATGGTGAATTGTCGGGTTTTCAACTGTTGCCCGTTCGCGAGGTCATGGAGATCACCGCCGATACGGCTGAATTCAAGTTCAACTGTGCGGCGGTAAATATCGATTTCTTTATCCGGCATGGCATATTGGGCCCGGAGAATCCGGATTACATCGACATCCAGCGCGGCCTTCACCAATGACTATTTCCTTGAATAAGGCGCGATTGGCCGAAGCAACACAGACACTGTGTGAACGTGATTCCGACCTGGCGCGTGTTGTTGAAGAGTTTGGCGTGCCGCCGCTGTGGAAACGGCCACAAGGTTTTCGGACCTTGCTCTATCTAATTCTTGAGCAGCAAGTGTCGCTGGCCTCTGCCCGCGCGACCTATGAAAAGCTTGTCGCAAAACTCGGTGGGCATCCGGCCCCGGACTCGTTTCTGGTTCTCAATAATGATGATCTGCGGGGATTGGGGTTCTCGCGCCAGAAAACGCGCTATTGCCGTTTGCTGGCTGAAGCTGTCGTGGATGGCAGTCTGCCGATTAATAAATTCCGGCACTATGACGATGAAGCAGCGAAAGCCGAGCTGATGAAGATCACCGGTATCGGTCATTGGACGGCGGATGTTTATTTAATGGAAGCGCTTGGGCGACCAGATGTCTGGCCGGTCGGCGATCTCGCGCTGGCGGTCGGTGCTGAAAAGATAAAAAACCTGAATTCACGGCCCAACCCGGACGAATTACAAGAGCTGGGCGAACAGTGGCGGCCATATCGCGCGGTTGCGGCGCGTATTCTCTGGCACTATTACCTGAGCGTTATCAGACCGCCACCAGGAGGAAAACCATCATGACCGATTTACCGACACTCTCAGGACCTAGCCTGGGCCCGGCTTCCGGCACCGCCAAGAGCCTCGTGATTTTGCTGCATGGCTATGGTGCTAACGGTGATGATCTGATTGGACTCGCACCGCCTTTGTCGCAGGTGCTACCGGATACCGTATTCGTATCGCCAAATGCGCCGCATCCCTGCGCCCAAAACCCGTTTGGTGGATTGCAATGGTTCGATGTCTGGGAAGGCGATGATTATGACCGGTTGGCGCAGGTGCGAATCGCGGCCGCGACGGTCGACGCTTTCCTTGATAGCGAACTGGAACGTTTGGGCCTGAAAGACAGTCAGCTTGCGTTGCTTGGCTTTTCTCAGGGAACGATGCTGTCCCTGCATGTTGGTTTGCGTCGTGCAAATGCCCCGGCGGGAATTTTAGGATATTCGGGTCGGCTCGAAGCGCCTGAAACCCTGGCTGATGAAATCAAGGTAAGGCCACCGGTCATGCTGATTCATGGTGAAGAAGACCCGTTACTCAATATCGAGCTGATGGATTCGGCGGCGGGTCTGCTTCGCGAGAATGGCGTTGATGTAGACACCCATCGTCGGCCAGGGCTGGCCCATGGGATCGACCAGGAGGGCGTTAATCTTGGGGCTGGCTTCTTAAGCGTCGTGCTTGGCGCTTAATGGCTGCAAATTATAGTTGGCTCTTCCGAAGTTCGGGGTCCCAATGGCCTTTACCTTCGAGGTCGCCCATTTCAAATATCCAGTTATAGCCGTTCTTGGGATTCCACAGAATTTCCCAGCAATTGCCGTCACGGTCCCAGAAATGAAAGCTGTAGGTGCCGTGCTGTTCGACGGGGTCCGAGATATTGTAGAGCCCCCATTCCTCTGCGCCATCAAGCACCGCCTGATGGGATCTGTCGACTTCTTCATCACTCTCAACATCGATGCCATTATGGTTGAGCCTCGGCATTTCGGTCATGTTCTTGTCTTGCACAACGACGTAAATATGGTCGCCTCCAAGTCGGGTCATGAGAGAAATCTTGCTGGTCTGCATGACTTCAATACCAAGAAATTCTTCGTAGAATTTACGTGTCGCAGCGAGGTCTTTTGACCCGAGTGTGCCGTGCGAAATGAATTTTGATTTGATGACCGAATTTTTGGTGCCCATGAGGTGATCCCTTCAAGCTCAAATACTCTGTATGGCAATTAAAAACCGCATCATTCTTGGCGTCAAATTGTGATTCGCGAGCTAGCATTGTTTGCCATGTCATTCCCTTGTAACATTTATGGCTTAAAACGAATGCCAGGATAACAATATAAGCGGTATTTCGGTGAAACAGGGAAACGATACGAGGTCTTAAGACGTTGGCATCGATGCAGGATTCACCCGCTCTGGTTCTCAATGCTGATTTTCGGCCTTTGAGCTATTTCCCTTTGTCCTTGTGGTCCTGGCAGGACGCCGTCAAAGCCGTTTTTCTCGACCGCGTCAATATAGTCGCCGAATATGAAGAGTCGGTCCATTCGCCGTCTTTCTCAATGCGTTTGCCGAGTGTCATTTCCCTCAAAGAATATATCCCGCTATCGCGCAAACCAGCCTTCACCAGATTCAATGTGTTTCTGCGGGATCGTTTCGATTGCCAATATTGCGGCGAATGGTTCCCGGTTCATGAGCTTACGTTTGATCATGTCGTGCCAAAGTCGCATGGTGGTCGGACAAATTGGGACAATGTTGTCACCGCCTGTTCTGCCTGCAATCTGCGCAAAGCCAATAAAACGGTGAAGGAAATTCAGATGTTTCCACTTCAGCCACCGCATCAGCCCTCAACCTGGCAGTTACAGGAAAATGGTCGCGCCTTTCCGCCCAACTATCTGCATGAAAGCTGGCGCGATTTTCTCTATTGGGATTCCGAGCTGCAGGACGACTAGACGATTATGTGCAGGACGAATTTTTTCCCTCGTCATTACCGGACTTGATCCGGTAATCCATAGTGCCGTTTGTCTGGATAGCCGGGTCGAGCCCGGCTATGACGGAGGTGGGGACTCTGGATTAGGTGGGGGGGTGAAGAGGGTCGGATGTCCAGGAAATTCGCAAGCCCTTAATAAACGTTGACCGGATTGCCCTCTGACCGTTGCAAAATGAGCGGTGAACGACTTTCCAGAGTCCAGCGATAACGTTTTGCTTAGCGTTGAACACCCGGCATCGCCCAAGCGGCATCAAATTCGGCATCCGTGACATCTGTATTTTGTAGTACATCGTCTGCGTTGATGGTGGATTTCTCGGAATGACGGATGAACCAGCATAAAGCTTACCAGCCGGTTTTGCCGCCGCGCTAACTAGGTGAGCCTTCGACCAGCCCTCGGCCCTCGGGACCGTCGACAATCTCTACGCCTTTCCAAAAGGCGATATGGTCTTTGATGATCTTGGCTTCCTCATATGGTTTTTCGTAGCGCCAGGCGGCACCGGGATTCTCGGTACCATCAACGACGACATCGAGATAACTGGCAAATCCTTTCCAGTGGCAGAAGGTCACAGGGATATCGGGATTGGGCCGCAAATGATCCCAGTTCACTGAATCGTTCGGAAAGTAGGCATTGCCTTCTACATGAGCGATTGTGTTGCTCTCGGCCAGTATGACGCCATTCCAGAGTGCCTTGGGCATGTTGTTTCTCCTGTTTAGTCAAACAGAGACAGATCGATAACGTCTCCCATTCGGATATAGCCCGCATCGCTGGGATGTAGATGATCACCGCAATCGTAGAGCGGCAGCATCTCGTTTGGATGTTCCGGATTCTGTAGCTCTTTATCGAAATCGATTACCGCATCAAAGACATCAGTCTGACGTAACCATGAATTGATGGCGAGACGTTTTTGATTGCCTTCTTCCGTATAAAGCCCTTTCAACCCTGGAGGTGGGTTGTAGTCTTCATTTTCATAGGGCAGGAGAGTGCCAGCATAAATTTTGATATTCCTGGCATGCGCCCTGACCGCCATCTGTTTCATTCCGGCGACGAGCTCCTCAGCGCTGACGACCAGATCAGGATCAGAGCCGCGGTTGCGGATATCGTTGATTCCAAGCTGAAAGATCAAATGAGTGACGCCGGTCTGTGCAATGACATCGCGGTCGAAACGCTGGAGTGAACTGCCGCCACGCGCATCATGAATGATTTTACTGCCGCCAATGCCCTGGTTCATGACACCGTGCAGGCGACCACGTTCCTTCTCATGTCGAGCGATAATGTTGCGCGCTAACTGGTCCGGCCAACGATTATTGGCATCTACGGTTGAGATATTGCAGTCGGTTAGAGAGTCACCAAGGGTCACGATCCCGCCGGTTCCGGCAAGAGCGTCAACATCAATGCCGCTGACAAACAGATAGGTGTCTGTGGATTGCGCTACGGGGAGTTCAGTTGACTCAACATAATTGCCGGGCGAGGAGATATAGTTGGTCTGATTGCAGGTTGCGTGGCCGGTAACATCAAACCCTTCGCGAATGTCATCTGGCAGATAGAAGCTAATCGTGAGGTCGCTTAGGGGGACGAACTCAAGCGCTACCTCATCGCTTACAGCGAACGCACCTGCCGAAATAGCGGTCGTTTCCTGACCATCAAAGGTAAGCGTGCGGAGTGTCTGAGGGTCAATTGCTGCACCTTCGGTCCGGCAGGCAATTGTCGCGGCCCCGATTTTGAGCTGCCGCTTGCCATAGGCGTTGGAAATTTTTACCCGTAGTTGCATGCCGCCAATGCTGACATGAGCAATCATCCGCAATGTCTGGCCGCTAAAAGAAAAGCCGTCTGTTGCCGCAGGAGTAGATGCCCAGGTGCCGACCCAGCCCATCAGACCTTGCCGAGCGCTTTGAGGATCGTTTCGGGCGACATCGGCTGGGCGGTGACCTTGCCGCCGAAGGGCCGGATTGCATCATTGACGGCATTCATAACAACCGCGGGTGCTGCGCCAGTCCCGGATTCACCGACACCCTTTGCGCCAAGTTCCGAGACTCCGGTATGGGTCTGGATATGGGCAACCTCGATATCCGGCATTTCTCCAGCCATGGGAGTGAGATAATCCGCCAGTGTGGCATTTTGCAACTGACCTGCCGCGTCATAGACACATTCTTCATAGAGCGCGCCACCCAAACCCTGCACACAACCGCCGCGAACCTGTTCATCGGCGAGCTGCGGATTGATCACACGCCCGCAATCCTCGACAACCCAGTGATTGAGCAGCTTGATAAAGCCGGTATCGGTATCGACCTCGACATAAGCTCCCTGAATGCCATTGGTGAAGATATAGAGCGCATCGCGTAATCGGAACCGATGCGTGGCCGACAGGGTCGGCTGGATATGGTTCGGCAGTTCTGCCACCTGGAAGTGACCGATGCGGCCAATCTCGGCGAGAGAAATGCGCGATGAGGTGTCACCTTTGTCAACGACATGACCATCGAGAATATCCAGTGTGTCGGATTCTGCTTGAAGCAGGACCCCGGCGATTTCGAGAATCTCGGCCCGTAGCGCCATAGCGGCCTGATAGGTTGCTTCACCTCCAATGGCAGTCGCGCGCGACGCATAGGTGCCGCCACCATAGGGCACGGCATCGGTGTCACCTTCGATGACCCGGACTGATTCCATTGGCACACCAAGGGTAGCGGCAGCGATCTGACCCATAACAGTATCAACGCCCTGCCCCTGGTCCGTAACGCCTACCATGCAGATCACCCCACCGGATGGTTCCAGCTTGATGGTGCAGGAATCCTGTGACGAAATTGGCGCGCCACCAGCCCCATAATACCCGGCGGGGCCGGGGGCGGTGCCCTTGATAAAGGCAGCGATGCCAATACCGCGTTGAATACCTTGTTTGCGGTATTCGGCCTGCTCTTCGCGCAGGGCGTCGTATCCCATGCGTTGGACCAGTGTCTCCAGACATTGCTGATGTGACAAATCACGCAGCTCGATCCCTGCAGGACTAATCCGTGGGTATGAATCGTCGCGCATGACATTGTGTCGGCGGAACTCCATTGGGTCAATGCCGCAGGCCTCCGCGGCCTGATCGACCAGCGACTCGCCAACCGTGTTACCAATAGGATGACCTACCGCACGGTACTGTGACGTGGGTACCTTGTTGAGATAGACCACCTGTGTCGAGGCACGATAATTCTCATGTGCGTAGGGACCGCCTGTAATGTTGAGAATCTGGTTGGCTTCAAACACGCTGGTGCGCGGATATTGCGAATAGGCGCCAGCGCCGGATCGGACATCAATATCCAGCGAGGTGATGGTACCGTCTTTGGTGACGGCAATTCGGCCTCGCACCCGGTTCTCGCGTGCGTGAATATCGGTCGCGAAGCTTTCCAGCCGGTCGGCGATAAACTTTACCGGACGGGCCAGCTTGATCGCCGCTGCTGAGGCCGCGATTTCGTCCCCAAAGGTATGTATTTTCAATCCAAACGAGCCACCGACATCGGGGGCCACGATGCGAACATTATGTTCGGGCACGCCAAGAGTTCGAGCAAAGACGGCCTGGATCATATGCGGGCACTGGCTGCTGGTATGGATTGTTAGCCGTTCGGTGCCGGGGTCATATTCTGCCAGCAAAGCGCGAGGCTCGAGACTTACAGCCGTGTGTCGCCCAAAGGTGAATGTGTCTTCGATTACGATATCAGCTTCGGCGACAGCCTTTTCAACATCACCGGTTTCAATGGTTTTCTCAAAAGCGAGATTATCACCCAGGTTGGGATGGATGACCGGCGAATCCTTGTCGAGGGCGGTTTCCTTATCGATGACGACTGGCAATTCTTCATATTTGACTGTTACCAGCTCGGCAGCATCTTCAGCTTCTGCACGCGTCGATGCTACGACCATAACGACTGGTTCGCCTTGCCAGCAGGCACGATCAATGGCCATCGGATGCTGCGGTTCGGATTTCATGCCATCGAAACACACCAGCGTCCCAACCCAGGGGCCGGTGCACATCTCGGCTAGCTCAGCCCCCGTCATGACGAGGGCGACGCCCGGCTGTTGTTTCGCCGCGTCGACATCAATCGACAGAATTTTAGCGTGACCATATGGGCTGCGGACGAACGCAGCATGCAGTGTGCGCGCCGGCATGATGTCGTCGGTATAGCGGCCACGACCAGCAACGGCGCGTTTTGCTGCGTCGCGAGATAACGTCCGGCCAACATAGCTATTGGGCTTATCGAGCAGTGTGAGGGGTGTTTCCTTGTTCATGACTCAGCCCTCCTCCAGCCGTTTGTTAATCGTCGTTTCTACGGCATCAATAATGGCGTGATAGCCGGTGCAACGGCAGAAGTTTCCAGACAAATGTCCGCGGATTTCCTCGCGGCTGGTTGGTTTCGGATCTCGCAGGAGTTCAGAAGCTGTGATCAGCATACCCGGCGTGCAATAACCGCACTGCATGGCGTTGCGCTCAACAAAGTTCTTCTGCAGATCTGCAATCTCACCGGTTTCACTCAGCCCTTCGACCGTCACGACCTCGGCGCCATCGGCTTGAACGGCCAACATCAAACAACCACGGACAACGGCGTCATCAACGCGCACGGAACAGGCACCACAAACCCCGTGCTCACAGCCCAGATGTGAACCGGTGAGGCCAAGCTCGGTACGTAAAAAGTCGACGAGATGCTGGCGAACGGGAACGGTCTTTCTGATCTGTTCACCATTGACGGTAAGCGAT
>CALIBP010000040.1 GCA_938048165.1 uncultured Alphaproteobacteria bacterium
ACCATCTGGACGGGGCTGCCGGAAGACTCTGCCGTTGTTCGTGAAGAAATCTTCGGCCCCTGCTGCCATATCACTCCTTTTGATACGGAAGAAGAAGCCGTGGCGATGGCGAATGACACGCCTTATGGCCTCGCCTGCTCTATCTGGACCGAGGATTTAACCCGCGCCCACCGCGTCGGCCCTCAGATGGAGGTTGGTATCTGCTGGATTAATAGCTGGTTCCTGCGCGACCTGAGAACACCTTTTGGCGGTTCTAAACAGTCCGGCATTGGGCGTGAAGGCGGCACCTATTCCATGGAGTTTTATACTGAGATGAGCAACATCTGTGTGAAGCTCTAAATCGACCTGGTTTAGATACGCCAGCCACGCGCGCGATTGAACAAATCGGTTACCCAGTATGCCTGGGCACCGATGGCAGCAGCTGGTAACAGAAGCCACAGGATATCGAAGACCACGAGTACGAAAACAATCATACAGAAATCGGCGCGACTGAATTTATGAAATATCAGGATAAGCCAATCTGTTAAATTCTCAGGTTTCTTTTGAACAACTGCCTGTTCTTCACGGGATTCCTCATCTTCTGCAGCGCTCTTTTTCGCGTAATAAAAGAGATCAACGATATAATCGATTGTCGCACCCGCGGTCGCGGCAACACCACACCAGAACCAGATCACATTATCCGTCGCAATCCACGTGCCATAACCAAGAGCTGTAAAAAACACGCTATCAACCAGCCAATCTACGACGTCGTCGAATTTAGCACCAAATTCCGATGACAGGTTCTTCAGGCGAGCGATCTCGCCATCGCAATTGTCAAAAACATAGCAAAGGACAAATAAGGCGCCACCGATCAAAGCATCCTGATACGTCCCTTGAGCGAAAAACCAGGCCGCGGCTAATCCTGACAATAAAGACATTGCTGTCACATGATTTGGGGTCAGGGGAAGCAAAATCAGCAATTTCGTTAAGCGATAGGAGAACTGTCGAACCAGCGGAAATAGCTGTTCCGGTTTCGTCAGAGCAGGTCTGTCTTCCGGGGTTATTTTTGAATTCGACATTTACGGTGCACTCATTGAACCAGTCTTGAGTCCAACTCTGTCTAATAGAGCAACATAGCCGACGCAAGTTCATAGCCCTTCCAAACTAACAAAGATTCTGGTCAAGGCCTTCCGCGCCCCTTAAAACCACGAGGTAGGAGAAATAAAATTAGTCCTTCATGAAAATCGTATCCTATATCGGCTTAGTAGTAGGCTTCGTCATCCTGACAGGACTAATCGCCTGGCAAGGACTAGGGGATATCTGGGGGCTCCTCGCCGCATCAGGCTGGGCGCTTCTCTTAGTGCCCGCAATCTGGTTTCCAACAGTGTTAATGAATGCGCGTTGTTGGCATCTGTTATTTTTGAAGGATCAGCGACCCAGCTACTGGCTGGCTTTTTATGCGCAATGGATGGGTCGCGCCGTGAATACCCTCCTCCCTGTCGCCTCAATTGGTGGCGAGGTCGTCAAGGCCCGGGTGGTGACACTCTGGGGAACCGATGCCCGCCACGCCAGTGCCTCAACGATTGTCGACAAGACAGTCCAGGTAATTACCCTCATTTTTTGGGGTGTCCTCGGGGTAGTGCTGCTCTCGATCATGGCGCTGGATAACGAACTAGTTGCCGCCGGTGCCGTCGGATTGGCGCTGCTCGGCGCAGGCGTCGCCGGATTTTTGGTTGTCCAAAAGGCAGGTATCTTTGGCATCGTTGTTAAATCTGCCCACAAGATGACCAAATCAGAGTTTCTAAACGATCTCATTGAGACGGCAGACCAAATTGACGACATCGTCCTCCAGGTCTATCGCGAAAAGCGCGCACTATTCGCGGCGACGGCCTGGCGGTTTGGCGCCCTAATCCTGCAAACTGGTGAAGTCTGGCTCGCCGCGTGGCTATTGGGTTACCCGATAGGTGTGTTGGAAGCCCTCATGCTGAAAAGCCTAAGCTCGACGCTGAGCGATGCAGCTTTTGTTGTGCCCAACAGCTATGGCGTTCAGGAAGGTGCCTTGGTTGTCCTTGGAGGTCTCATAGGAATGACACCAGATGTCGCAATTGCCGTTTCTTTGGCAATCCGTATCCGGGAATTCCTGATTGATGTTCCCGGCCTAGTATTTTGGCAACATGCGGAAGGCAAAGCATTGCTTGAGCGACGACGTTCCACCGAATCGACGAATATGCAGACTGGCTCAAATGAGAAGAGTTGAACGCTGGACCACCGCAGAAAGATTGTACAAAAAGCGGTTACAGGCTAGACATAGCGCCCAATCAAACAAGGCATACTGAGGTTTAAGGGTTTGGTCTTCTCCATACCAAATATTTTGTCTGGTATCGCGCTATCGCTGTTCGTGTTTTCAATAGGTTACATGATCATAGCGATCAGTCGTGTATTGGTATTCAGCCGGAAAATTCGACGCCCTATAACTTCGTCAAACGATCTTCCTGTGACAGTTTTAAAGCCTATTTGTGGCATGGAATACGAACTTGCCGAAAATCTGCGCTCTTTTTGTCGACAGGATTATGGCGAACACCAGGTCGTTTTTGGCGTTCGGGAAAACAGTGATCCAGCAATCCCCACTATCGAAGCTGTCATTAAAGAGTTCCCGGATCGAGATATTTCACTGGTTATTGATGATCAGATCATCGGAACCAACTACAAAATCAGCAATCTCGCCAATATGGCCAAAATCGCAAAACATGATGTTTTCGTAATTTCCGACAGCGACATGCGTGTCAGTACAGACTACCTCCAGCGCGTAACCAGCCCCTTCGCTGACAGCAAAGTTGGTGCCAGCACCTGCCTCTATTCCGGCACCGCGGCCAAGGGGCTTGCATCGCGCCTTGGTGTCATGTTCGTCAATGACTGGTTTTTGCCTTCCGCTCTAATTCCGACAATGTTTGGCAAGCTGAAATTCTGTTTCGGCGCAACCATGGCCGTACGTAGAGATGTCCTCGAAGGGTTCGGTGGCTTCCCTGCCCTCGCGGATTACCTCGCTGACGATTATATGCTCGGCAAATTTGTTGTCGAACAGGGCTATGACGTCGCTCTGGTCCCTTATGTCGTTGAAAACGTCATTTTGGAAGAAGACCTTAAAGGCGTGTTTCTCCACGAGATCAGATGGGCGCGGACCATTCGTTCCGTTCAGCCTGGAGGCTATGCAGCCTCAATTACGACTGAAATTATGCCCCTCTCGCTGTTTGCGGCTTTAGGCGCCTTCACAATGGGAGCATCAGCCCCTATGTCACTGGTACCGATCGCCATAGCGCTCGGCATGCGGATCCTCTTGCACTATGCAGTCTGTCGCGGGCTTACCAATGGAAAATCCTGTGGCGCGTGGCTGATTCCAGTAAGAGATATGCTATCTTTTGCGGTGCGAATATACAGTTTTTGCGGAACCAAAGTTCTGTGGCGGGAACGAGAATTTGTTGTCCTGGCCGACAACCGGCTAAAGATTGCCAAATAGGCCGGGAATAGGAATCCAGGGGATACGGAATACAGAATGAAGAAGACACTCTTTTTGAGCCCTCCGACTTATGCCGGTTATGACGGCGGCGCTGGCTCACGATATCAATGTAAGCGAGAAGTAAAATCTTTCTGGTACCCAACCTGGCTGGCACAGCTTGCAGCATTGGTCCCCGGCAGCAAGCTGGTTGATGCCCCTGCGCGCGGTCTTTCAGTCGACGATGTTTTACAAGATGCAAAGGACTACGAATTTCTGGTCCTTTACACGTCAACGCCTTCATTCGCGAATGACACTAAGGTTGCCGAGCTTTTCAAAGAGCAAAACCCCGACCTTCTCATCGGGTTCTGTGGAGCCCATGTTGCCATCAATAACGAAGCATCAATTGTCGCCTCTCCTGCCATCGATTTTGTATGCGACAATGAATTCGACTTTACGATCAAGGAAATTGGGGAAGGCATGCCTCTCGAAGAGGTTCTCGGCATTACCATCCTGAAAGATGGCAAACCGCACTTCACCGGAAAGCGTCCTCTTATCGAGGATATGGATACGCTCCCCTGGGTCACGCCAATATATAAGGAGCACTTGGTCACAACTGACTACTATAACGGCTATATGCTGCACCCTTACATGTCGCTCTATACCGG
>CALIBP010000041.1 GCA_938048165.1 uncultured Alphaproteobacteria bacterium
CAGCCCTCCGCGCAAGATTGCGCGAAAATGGAAACCGCACATGACGGGCGGGACCCACCATCCTGTCCTCTTAAAAGCGGTTATCGCCGCTATAAACCCGCGCGCACAGGCGATTTATGTCGACGGAACCTTTGGTGGCGGTGGTTACAGCCGGGAATTGCTCGAAACAACTGATTGCAGCGTCTTCGGAATAGATCGCGACCCCGATGCCTGTGCTCGTGGAGCCTCCATGGCGCAGGAATTCAACGGCCGTCTATCAATGATCCACGGCCGCTTTGGTGACATGGATCGTTTACTGGCATCCCACAACGTCTCCAATATCGACGGCATCATGCTCGATATTGGTGTCTCGTCATTCCAGATTGACGACCCGGAACGAGGATTTTCATTTCGGTTTGACGGTCCCCTCGACATGCGCATGTCCCTGGATGGGCCGACCGTTGCAGATATCGTCAATGAAACTGAGCAGAACGCACTCGCGGATATTATATACAAATACGGCGAAGAGCGTCGATCACGACGCATCGCACGCGCTATCGTCGACGCCCGGGCCAATGCACCCATCAAACGTACATCTGAACTCGCCGATATCGTTAGAGCTTGCTACCCCCCTGCAAAACCCGGTTCAAAATCGATTGATCCTGCAACGCGCACCTTTCAAGCGCTACGAATTTTCGTCAATGACGAGCTGGACGAACTTCAGAGAGGGCTTTGTGCTGCGGAAACCCTTTTGGCTACTGGTGGTCGATTAGCCGTTGTCAGCTTTCATTCCCTCGAAGACAGAATTGTAAAAACATTCCTTCGTGACAGGTCTGGTTCTGCATCGCGGGGATCACGCCACGCGCCTCAAGAGGCGTCGACGAGTCAGCCCGCGACCTTCACCGAGCTTAGTCGCCGCGCCATCCGTCCCGACGATTCCGAAATAGTGGACAATCCTAGAGCGCGCTCTGCCCGCCTCCGGACTGCCGAACGTACATCTGCCGCTGCTCGGAGCCCTCTTGCCGGAGACGTCGCATGATTAAACGGGCAACCCTAATTTGGATGTTCTTGGCGACCGCAGCCGGGATTGGCCTGTTTGTCCTCAAATATGAAGTTAAATCGATGGAAGGACAGCTTGCGACCATCCATAGCAAAACCTTGGAAAACCTCGAAGCTGTCCATGTTCTGAAAGCGGAATGGAGTTATCTAAATCAGCCCGAGCGCCTGGAAGATCTGGGTCGCCGCCTGTTGAATTTGGAGCCCGTAAAGGCAACCCAGACCATCGACATTGAAAATATTCCGTTCCGGCCTGTTGGCGGCTCGGAAAATAACCCCAATTTAACGAAAGTTCATCCCCCGGCGGTCGATCAGACCCCCCCCCTGTTCGCCAATATTCGGCGTAAACAATGATCGGCCGCCAACCCCTTTTCCCCAAGAAACGGCGTCGCGAACCGCCAGTACCCCCACGTGTTGAAACTGGCCGCAGCAGGCTCCTAATTACCGGCGCCCTATTCTCCGTTGCATTTTTGGTTGTGACCGGTCGTTTGATCGGCGTCACAATGTTTGTTGAGAAAAGCCAACCGCAATATTCAAAAACCGTCGGCAAGCCAGCTCTTACCACGGGTCGGGCGGATATCGTCGATCGAAACGGGAATTTGCTGGCCACGAGTCTCAAGACCGCCTCGCTCTTTGCCAACCCGCGCATCATGTTAAATGCCCGGGAGGCCGTCAACAAACTCGCGACCGTCCTCCCGGAGCTAAACCGCCGGCAAACATATGAGAAGCTTACCCAGGACCGCAGCTTTATTTGGCTAAAGCGCCATCTAACACCACGCCAGAAATATGAGGTGAACAAGCTGGGGATACCGGGGCTCGATTTTCGAGACGAAGAACGTCGGGTATACCCGTCAGCCGCTCTCGCCTCCCATATTCTCGGCCATACCGACATCGACAACCGTGGCCTTGCAGGGGTCGAGCGACATTTTGACCAACAGTTACGAAAAAACCCTACCCCACTTAAACTCTCGATCGATGTTCGTGTTCAACATGCGATGCGTAAAGAGCTCGCAGCAGCGGTCCGGGAATTCCGTGGTGTGGGCGCCGCGGGAATCGTTATGGATGTCCGCAACGGTGAAGTGGTCAGTATAGTCTCGCTACCTGATTTTGACCCGAACCTTCCGTCAGACATTGAATCAGACACTCGGTTCAACCGGGCGACGCTTGGCGTCTATGAAATGGGATCCACCTTTAAAATCTTCACGACAGCGATGGCCCTGGATGCCGGTCGGGTTTCGATGCGTGACGGCTATGACGCGACCCACCCTATCCGCATCTCTCGCTTCGTCATCCGTGATTACCACGCCAAACGGCGCTGGCTCTCAATACCCGAAATTTTCATGTATTCATCAAATATCGGCACCGTAAAAATGGCACTCGATGTCGGTGTTGCCGAGCAGCGCACCTTTTTGCAAAAGGTCGGCATCCTGCATCCCTCACCCGTCGAAATTTCCGAGATTGGTGCACCCCTGATCCCCGGGCGCTGGCGTGAAATCAACGCCATGACAATTTCATTTGGCCACGGCCTGTCCATTAGCCCGATGCAGCTGGTTGCAGGTGTTGGTGCGATGGTCAATGGCGGCATCTATCATGCACCGACATTTCTCAAGAAACCGCCACATTCAAGAAGTACCGGTCGCCGGGTTATTACGGCAAAAACCTCTGAACGGATAAGGCGTCTTCTCCGCCTTGTCGTCGCGAAAGGTACAGGCCGGAATGCCGCTGCCGAGGGCTATCTCGTTGGCGGCAAAACAGGAACAGCAGAAAAAGTTGTTGGCCGCCGATACAAAAAAAAGGCTCTAATGTCTTCCTTTATCGGCGCCTTCCCCATGAATGCGCCACGCTACGTCGTCTTCGCGATGATCGACGAGCCGAGCGGCACCAAGAAAACATTTGGATATGCGACTGGCGGTTGGGTAGCCGCACCGGTTGTTGGAAAAGTGATTGCTCGTATCGGACCGATTTTAGGTGTCCGAGCCGTTGACGAAAAAGCGCCCGAAATAGAGCGCGAGATGGCGATCGACATCGTCACACAAAAAGAAGGGAAGCGTCGCCTTGCGTCTTTCTGACCTCGCAGGAGCAGGCATGAGAGCTCACCCAACCAACCTGGACCCGGACATCGTGGGTCTAACGGCAGATTCACGCGCCGTAAAACCCGGCTACCTCTTCGCCGCCCTCCCCGGCACTCAATCTGACGGACGAGATTTTATCGCTGATGCGTTGGCACGCGGCGCGGCAGCAATTCTCGCCCCGGCGGGCACAGGATTGCCAACACTAACCAACGAAATTCCTGTAATCGATGTTGATAACCCGCGGCGAAGCCTTGCCCTGTTTGCAGCGCGCTATTTTAGCTCACAGCCGCATGTTGCCGCCGCAGTCACGGGCACCAACGGCAAAACATCCGTCGCCTGGTTTACCCACCAAATATGGAAACGCCTTGGTCATCGCGCCGCTGCCTTAGGGACGCTGGGCATTACGACAGCGGAAACAAATAGCAGCCGTGGTGCCGGGCTAACAACAGCCGACCCGGTCACCCTACATCGCGAACTAAAGACCCTGGCAGACGAGGGCGTCGATCATGTCGTTCTCGAAGCATCAAGCCACGGGCTCGAACAATCACGACTAGATGGCGTTCGTCTTACCGCCGGTGCGTTTACAAACCTCTCCCGCGACCATCTCGACCATCATGGCACTATGGATAATTACCGAGCAGCAAAACTTCGCTTGTTTGACAGTGTTCTTCCGGATGATGCCACAGCGGTTCTCAACGCGGATTCTGATGATTTTCCGATGTTCTCATCAATCGCAAGAGCGAGAGGCCTCCGCATCATCGGTTATGGACGGGCCGCCGACGAAATCCGGATCGAGCGGATTGACACCAAACCTGATGGACAGGTCTTATCGATCAAGGTGTTGGGTAAACACCATGAAGTCGCGCTCGCCATGCCCGGTATCTTTCAGGCGCGAAATGTTCTTTGTGCGCTTGGTCTTGCCCTTGCCTGCGGCGACGAGGCAGATGAGGTCATCGCTTTACTGCCTGAATTAAGTAGTCCACCTGGTCGCCTTGAACTGGTCGGCCGGACCCCGAACGGCGCTCCCATCTATGTTGATTATGCGCACACACCAGATGCCCTTGCTTCCTTGCTTGCCGCTCTCCGTCCTCATACCGCTGGCAAGTTAAGCGTCGTATTTGGCTGTGGTGGTGATCGAGACAAAGGCAAGCGGTCCCAAATGGGCGCAATTGCTCGAGACCTTGCGGACAGGATTTATGTCACCGACGACAACCCACGCAGCGAAGACACAACAACTATTCGCGCGGAAATTATGGCGGGCTGCCCCGATGCTTCAGAGGTTAGGGACAGAGCGGATGCCATTCATCGCGCCATCACCGAGCTCGCCCCGCAGGATGTCCTCGTCATTGCTGGCAAGGGTCATGAAACCGGACAGATAATTGGTGATCAGGTCTTACCTTTCGAAGATCGCTCGGTCGCAACTGACGTCATTGATTCGATGGGAGATCTGAATCGATGACCGACATTCTCTGGACTAGAGATTCCGTATGCGCTGCGACCAGCGGCAGCGGCAGTGTTGATTGGTCCGCGACCGGCGTTTCTATCGACAGTCGAACTATTGAGAAAGGTGATCTGTTCATCGCCCTAAAAGGCCCGCGTGTGGATGGCCACGACCATGTCGTCCAAGCTCTTGATGACGGCGCCGCGGCAGTCCTGGTTGACCACCGGCCCGAGGGACTTCCAGACGATGCCCCGGTTATTGAAGTCCATGACACAATGACGGCCCTCAACGACTTAGGCAAAGCTGGCCGTGATCGCAGCACCGCAAAAATTATCGCCGTGACAGGCAGTGTCGGGAAAACCGGCACCAAGGATGCCCTCCGCAACGCATTGACATTGCAAGGAAAAACTAGCGCCAGTGCGCATAGCTACAATAACCATTGGGGCGTCCCGCTCTCTTTGGCCCGTATGCCCGCTGATGCAAAATACGGCGTTTTCGAGGTTGGTATGAACCATGCGGGGGAAATCACACCTCTTTCGCAAATGATCCGGCCAGATGTCGCCATCATCACGACGGTCGAACCCGCCCATATTGAATTTTTTGACTCGATCGAAGCCATCGCCGACGCTAAAGCCGAAATTTTTGCCGGCATGGATGGTGGCACGGCTATTTTGAACCGCGACAATCCTCTTTTTGTTCGGATCGCAAAAGGAGCCAGACCACCAAACGTGTCGCGCACCCTGTCCTTCGGAGAAAATCCAGAGGCCGATGCGCGCCTCATTACACGAGTCGCTGATAGCTCCGGCAATAACGTCGAGGCCGTCATCTGCGGTCGCCGGATAGGCTATCGACTTGGGCTACCCGGACAACACCTGGTTCAGAACAGCCTCGCTGTTTTAGCTGCCATTTGCGCAGTCGGGGCTGACGTTGCCGCTGCTGCCAAGACCTTGAGTGAGCTTACCCCAATCGCAGGACGCGGCGCCCGGCGAACCATTAAATTCGCCGATGGCAGCTTCACGATTATCGATGAAAGCTACAACGCTAACCCTGCCTCTATGCGGGCGGCGATGGAAACTCTCGCTGCGATGCGACCAGAACCCTGTGCCAAACGAGTTGCCGTTCTCGGTGACATGCGCGAGTTGGGCAAGAATTCGCGGGACTATCACCTCGCTCTAGCTGATGTACTTGTTCAGAACGGCATCGATAAGGTTTTTGCCTGTGGCGAACATATGGCAGCCATGTTCGATGCCATCCCACCCGAGATGAGAGGTGGCTATAGCGAGTCAGCGGAGGAGCTTGGGCAGGTTGTCGCCACCCAAGTTCGGGCTGGCGATGTGGTCACTGTAAAAGGATCTCTCGCCAGCGGCATGAAAACCGTCGTCGACCAGCTGAGCGCCCTAGAGACAAAAGCGGCCCCGGAACCGGGACCAGCATTAAACGGGGCCGCATAGCTATGCTGTACAACCTGCTCTTTCCACTCGCTGACGATTTTGGCCTCTTCAATCTCTTCAGATATCTGACTTTCCGAACCGGCGGCGCTGTCCTTACCGCCCTGATCATTAGCTTTCTACTGGGTGGGCCACTAATACGCTGGCTCAAAAGCCAGCAGGGAGAAGGCCAGCCAATTCGCGAGGATGGACCTGAAAGTCACCCGCTGACAAAGAAGGGAACGCCGACGATGGGCGGTCTCTTGATCCTCATTGCCGTCACAACGGCGACCCTCCTTTGGGCAGATCTCAGCAACCGCTATGTCTGGGCCGTTCTGATCGTGACATTAGGGTTTGGCATAATCGGTTTCCTCGACGATTACCTCAAACTCTCCAAACGGTCTTCCGACGGGCTTCCCGGAAAGATCAAACTCATCGCCGAAATTACTATTGCTGGTGCCGTCGCCTGGTGGATTTCTGAGATCACTCTTGATCCGCTTGCCACGGGTCTCGCCGTGCCCTTCTTTAAAAATCTGCTTATCGATCTCGGCTGGTTCTTTATACCCTTTGCTGCTCTGGTCATGGTCGGTGCCTCGAATGCCGTCAACCTGACGGATGGGCTAGACGGATTAGCTATCGTCCCCGCGATGATCGTCGCCGGGTGCCTGGCGCTAATAACTTATATTGTCGGCAATCAGGTTTTCTCGAGTTACCTACAAGTGCACAATATTCCTGGTGCAGGTGAGCTCACCATATTCTGCGGCGCCTTGGTTGGTGCCAGTCTTGGCTTCCTGTGGTTCAACGCGCCACCCGCCATGGTCTTTATGGGCGATACCGGCTCGCTCTCCGTTGGTGGCGCCATCGGCACAGTAAGTGTCATCACCAAACATGAACTGGTTCTTGTCATTATTGGCGGGTTGTTTGTCCTGGAAACCATTTCGGTGATTGTTCAGGTCGCTTCCTTTAAATTGACCGGCCGCCGCGTGTTTCGCATGGCGCCGCTTCATCACCATTTCGAAAAAAAGGGCTGGAAAGAGCCGACCATTGTCATCCGGTTTTGGATCATTGCCATGATCCTCGCTTTGATCGGTCTTTCCACGCTGAAATTACGATGAGGGGCGCGTGATCGAGATACAATCCCGCCGCGATCAGACAATCGCTCTATTCGGCCTCGGCGCTTCAGGCCTCGCCTCCGCTCGCGCCCTGATCAAAAGCGGGGCGACCGTTCTCGCGTGGGATGACAACAAAGATCAACGAGAAGCGGTGCAACGAGACGGAATCGTGGTTTGTGACCTCTACAAACAGGATTTCGAAACCCTCGACGCCCTGGTTCTTGCCCCTGGCATTCCTCTAACGCACAAGCCACATGCCATTGCGCAGAGGGCTAAAGCGGCAAACTGCCCTATTATTGGCGACATCGAGCTGTTAATCGAGGCCTGTCCAGCGACCCAATTCATTGGCGTTACCGGAACCAATGGCAAATCCACAACGACCGCCCTCGTCGGTCATTTGCTACACACAGCTAACATTAAATCGCAAATTGGCGGCAATCTTGGTCCCCCGGCGCTCGGCTTCAACATGCCTGCACAAGACGAAATCATTGTCCTCGAACTATCGTCTTATCAGCTCGACCTAACGTTAAAGGCAACATTTGATATCGCTGTCTTTCTCAATATCAGCCCCGATCATCTCGACCGTCACGGCGATATGGAGGGATATATCAACGCCAAACGGCTTATTTTTCGGGACCGTGAAAACACTGTAGATCCACAGGTCGCGATCATCGGTGTCGACGACGACAATGGACGTACCCTCTTCAAAGAATTCTCGCAACGACCTGGATGGAGAGCAATCGCCATCTCAATGTCGGAGAGACTGGATGACGGGTTATACGCCGATAACGGAACGCTCTATCAAGCAACCGCCGGAAACATTGAAGAAATCTGCGATCTCTCCCAGGCACAGAGTCTACCAGGCACCCATAATTGGCAGAACGCGGCAGCAGCAGCGGCCGTCGGACATACGCTAAAGATCAGCCACGACGACATCGCCAGCGCAATTACGAGTTATCCCGGCCTGCCACATCGCATGGAAAATCTATGTCGGGTTTATAACGCTACATTTATAAACGACAGCAAGGCGACAAACGGTGAAGCTGCCGCGCGCGCCCTTTCTTGCTATGAAGATATTTTCTGGATCGCTGGTGGCAGGGCGAAAGACGATGGGTTGGCGGTCATTAAGCCATTCCTGCCAAACATTCGGCACGCCTTTCTAATAGGTGAAGCCGGCCCTGCCTTTGAAGCTGAGCTCGCAGGCGCTGTCCCTGTCACGCAATGCGGCGATCTGGAAACAGCGACTAAAAAAGCCTATCAAGCGGCCCTTGCCTCTAAATCGAACAGAGCAACAGTTCTGCTATCACCCGCTTGCGCCTCCTTCGATCAATGGAAAAACTTCGAAATCCGCGGCGAGGCCTTTAAAAGGTTTGTTGCCGAAATCGCGGAGGGCGACGCATGACCGCCTTTACCCGCACGGACACATCTTTGCTCGGCCGCTGGTGGTGGACAATCGACCATTGGACGCTCGCCGCGATCGCGCTCCTGATCGGGTTCGGCATTATGATGACCATGGCGGCGAGCCCGCCGGTCGCTGACCGCCTTGGATATGACTCCTTTCATTTTGTCAGAAAACAGCTGTTCTATTTACCGATAGCTATCGCCGCCTTGATCGGCGTTTCACTAATGTCACCGCGTGGCATCAGGCGATTTGCAACAGGACTTTTCGTTCTAAGCCTCATTCTATTGGTCGCAACCTTCTTCTTTGGTACGGAGATCAAGGGCGCACGCCGCTGGATCAGTATCGCAGGGCTGTCTCTACAACCCTCCGAATTTGTTAAACCCACTTTTGCTGTCGTTACCGCCTGGCTTTTCGCGATGCGAGGCGACAATGGCAAAGAAGTTGGTCGAACCGCGGCCATCGTCTTATACGGTTTTTTCGTCAGCCTGCTCTTACTCCAACCTGATTTCGGTATGACGGTCGTCGTCTCCGCCGTCTGGTTCACACAGTTTTTCCTCGCCGGTCTTCCGATGCTCTGGGTCGCTGGGTTTATCGCCGTCGGTATTGGCGGCGCTGTCGGCGCCTATTTCCTGCTACCCCATGTTGCCAGCCGCGTTGACCGGTTTATTGATCCTTCTTCAGGCGACAGCTATCAGGTCATGCGGTCGATGGAAGCCTTTATGAACGGTGGCGTTCTCGGTCGCGGCCCGGGCGAAGGTTCCGTTAAAACCGTCCTACCGGATGCCCATACCGACTTTATCTTCGCGGTCGCCGCTGAAGAATTTGGCATGATCGCCTGTCTTATCCTCGTCGGGCTTTTCGCCTTTATTGTTCTTCGCGGTTTCTCCCGCGTTATCAAGGAAACCAACTTCTTCATTCTGTTAGCCGTGACAGGTCTTCTGGTTCAGTTTGGCCTTCAATCCCTCGTTAACATGGCATCGACCCTTCATCTTATGCCGACGAAGGGTATGACCCTGCCATTCATCAGCTATGGCGGTTCTTCGCTGGTTTCCGTTGCCCTATGTATTGGTATGGCACTGTCCCTTACGCGGCGTCGCGTTGGACAGGAGGCAGGCCTATGAATGTCTCCATACTCCAGGGGCGGCCAATCGTTCTCGCAGCCGGCGGCACCGGCGGCCATGTCTATCCGGCGCTTGCCTTAGCAGATGTTCTGAGATCACGGGGCTGGCCTATCGCTTTTGTGACTGATGAACGCGGCACCGCGTTTGGCGATCCATCTCCCGGTACTGAAATATACCATATCAAGGCGGCGAGCCTTGGCGGCAGCGCCTGCAGCAAACTCAAGGGGCTCACGCAGTTAGGCGTTGGGTTGTTGCAGGCGCGCGCCCTCCTTAAACGCTTAAATCCGGCAGCCGCTATCGGTTTTGGCGGCTACCCCTCAGTGCCAACGATGTGTGCGGCAACCCAAATTGGAACGCCCACTTTAATTCATGAGCAAAATGCCGTCCTCGGACGGGCAAACCGCCTGCTCGCCCCTCGGGTGGGAACGATCGCCACGTCATTCGAGAAGATATCAAGGATTCAACCCCAGGCGGTCAGTAAAACCGTCTTAACTGGGAATCCCGTTCGTGCCGCGATCTCAACAATCGGTGATATGCCTTATCCTTCACTGGCGGGAACCAACCCAATCCACATCTTGATTTTTGGTGGCAGCCAGGGAGCTCGGGTGTTGAGTGACGTTGTCCCAGCGGCGCTGACTTCACTTTCCCAAGATGAACGATCCCGTCTTCATGTTACGCAGCAATGCCGCCCAGAAGATCTCGAGCGCGTAAAGGCTGCATATAAATCAGCTGACATCGCCGCGTCTCTGGCAACATATTTCGATGATATGCCTGCGCGACTGTCTGAGGTACATCTGGTTATCGCGCGTGCCGGCGCTTCGACAATCTCGGAACTTATGGCATCCGGTCGACCGGCAATCCTTATTCCCTACCCGCACGCCACCGATGACCATCAAACGGCAAATGCCAATAATATCGCTGCTGCAGGGGCCGGTTGGTGCATTCCGGAACCGTCATTCACCGTCGAGTTTGTCACCGGTGAGTTCCGACGTTTCATAGATCAGCCAGATATTTTGTCGGAGACTGCAGCAAACACCAAGACCCTGCGTAGAGCTGATGCAGCAGCGCGGCTTGCCAATGCGGTCGAAGAAAGCGTTCGCCTTTCCCAACAAGGGGAGGCCGCATGAGAACACTACCTCTCTCAATTGGGAAAATTCACTTCTGTGGCATCGGCGGAATCGGCATGAGCGGCATCGCTGAGGTACTGCACAATCTCGGATACGCGGTCCAGGGCAGCGACATGGCCCAGAACGCCAATGTCGCCCGCCTGACGGAGATGGGTATTCCAGTTTCAATTGGCCAAAGCGGCGATAATCTTGGCGAAGCGACTGTCATCGTCGTTTCTTCCGCTATCCAGCCAGACAATCCCGAGCTCGTGGCCGCACGGCAACGTCACATACCGGTTGTCCGGCGTGCGGAAATGCTTGCCGAACTCATGCGCCTGAAATGGGCCATCGCTGTTGGCGGCACACACGGCAAAACAACGACCACCTCCTTAATTGCCGCCATGCTTGATACAGCAGGAACCGACCCTACCGTCATCAATGGCGGGATCATCAATGCCTACGGCACCAATGCGCGTCTCGGCGAAGGAGAATGGGTGGTCGTTGAAGCCGACGAATCCGATGGCACCTTTATAAAACTACCGGCCACTATCGCGGTTGTGACCAATATCGATCCGGAACATCTCGATTTCTATGGATCGTTTGACGAAGTTCGCAAGGCCTTTGTGTCCTTTGTCGCCAACATCCCGTTTTACGGCATGGCCGTCCTTTGCATCGACCATCCCGAAGTACAAGCGCTAATCCCACAAGTATCTGATCGCAAGATCATTACCTATGGCTTTAATGCGCAGGCTGATATTCGCGCAGAGAAACTGACAACGAGTGAAGGCCACACCGAGTTCGACATTGTTTTCTCGGGTCGGTCTTCAATGGCCGGCAGCCGTCTCGACAAGGTTTCGCTACCCATGGTCGGCAAACATAATGTTCAAAATGCACTCGCAGCCGTTGCGATTGCCCAGGAATTGGAAACCCCTGCAGAAACCATTCGTCAGGGCCTAGCCGCATTTTCCGGCGTCAAACGTCGTTTCACCGTTACGGGGAAAAGCAACGGTGTTACTGTTGTCGATGATTATGGCCACCACCCTGTAGAAATCAGTGCCGTCCTGGCAGCGGCCCGCGCCAGCGCCCGGGGACGGGTCATTGCTGTCGTTCAACCGCATCGTTACTCACGGCTAAAAGATTTATTTGAAGATTTCTGCACCTGTTTCAATGATGCCGATACGGTAGTCGTTGCCGATGTATATCCGGCTGGCGAAAAACCCATAAAAGGAATTGATCGCGACGGATTGATCGAAGGATTACGCGCTCATGGACATCGCGACGTCCTGGCACTCGAAGGCCCCGCTGCCCTACCGACACTCATAAGCGAGATCGCGACAGATGGCGACATGGTCATTTGCCTCGGTGCCGGAAACATTACGACGTGGGCCAATGAATTACCGAATGCACTTGAGGCACATTCTGCCGGTCCCAATAGACAGCGGGAGGCCAAAGTATGATGGCCGCCCAGAAACTCAAACACCTGATCGATCAACTTCCCAAAGTGCGCGGCACCTTGACGGCAGATATACCGATCGCGCGGCTTACCTGGTTTCGCGTTGGCGGCAATGCCGAGATCCTCTTTGAACCAGCTGATCAAGAAGATCTCCAGGCTTTCCTGCAAGCTTTACCTCAGGAAATTGATGTGACCGTTCTCGGCGGCGCTTCCAACCTCATTATTCGCGATGGTGGCATTGCCGGCGTAACAATTAAGCTCGGGCGACCCTTTTCTAAAATCGACATCGACCGTTCAACCGTGATAGCGGGGGCTGCCGCGATGGATATCACTGTTTCCCGTAAAGCACGGGATTGCGGCGTTGGCGACCTCGAATTTTTGAGCGGTATCCCTGGCTCCATTGGGGGCGCGGTCCGGATGAATGCTGGCGCATATGAAGCCGAGATTAAAGATGTCTTGTTAACAGCGACGGCAATCGATCGGCGCGGCCAGCTTCAAACCGTCAACGCTTCGGATCTTGGCTTCACCTATCGCCACAGCGAAGCCCCGGAAGATTGGATTTTCATCTCCGCGACTCTGCAGGGTATTCAGGAAAAATCCGAGGCTATCGCGGCACGCATGGACGAAATCGCATTGGCCAGAGAGAGCTCTCAACCATTAAGAGAACGCACCGGCGGCAGTACTTTTAAGAATCCCAAAGGCCAGAAGGCCTGGCAGCTCATCGACAGCGCGGGTTGTCGAGGCATGCAGCGTGGCGGCGCTCAAGTTTCGAACACCCATTGTAATTTCCTGATTAATACGGGGAGCGCCACCGCCGCAGATCTGGAAGGTTTAGGTGAGGAAGTCCGTCGCCGGGTAAAGAACGAAACCGGCATCCAGCTTGAATGGGAAATCAAACGCATCGGTGTACTACCCATCGTCGGAGGCACATCATGAATAAACGTGTTGCCGTCCTCCTTGGTGGAATCTCCTCTGAACGCGAAGTGTCTCTGGTCTCTGGTGCCGCTGTGGCCTCAGCCCTGCGCGACAAAGGCTATGACGTGGTAGAAATTGATATTGGTTCAAACTTGGCCGCTGTCATCGAGGCTCTTAACCCTGCCCCAGACGTTGTGTTCAACGCGTTACATGGTCGCTACGGCGAAGATGGCTGTATGCAGGGCACACTTGACCTTCTGAACATTCCCTACACCCATTCCGGTGTCCTTGCCTCTGCCCTGGCAATGGACAAACCCATGGCCAAACGGTTGTTCGAAGATGCCGGAATTCCCTGCGCCAAACACGTCATCGCCAGTCGAGAAGATGTTTTAGGCGGTGATGTTATGGAGCCCCCCTATGTGGTGAAACCATTCAATGAGGGGTCAAGTGTCGGCGTCCAGATCGTAAGTGAAGACGCCAGTAGCGCGGCGATGAAAGCCTCTGAATGGACATTTGGCGACAAGGTTATGGTGGAAAAATACGTCCCCGGTCGAGAAATAACGGTGGCTATCATGGGCGACCGCGCCCTCGGTGTCACCGAGCTCAGAACCGATGACGGTTTCTATGACTACGCCGCAAAATACACCGAAGGGAGAACGACCCATATCGTTCCAGCGCCACTGCCGCAATCTGTTTATGAGACCGCTATGGCCCATGCCCTGGCGGCACACAAGACACTTGGTTGTCGCGGCGTCACACGCGCGGATCTGCGCTATGACGACACAAATCAAGACCCCGGGATGTTGGTCATGCTCGAAATCAACACACAACCGGGGATGACACCCTTATCGCTGGTCCCTGAACAAGCCGCACATGCTGGCATCGAATTTGGCGACCTGGTTTCCTGGATGGTGGAGAACGCCGCATGCGGAAGCTAATGGAAATACTACATCAGGCGCGTTACCCGGACACCAGCCCGGGTAAAAAGAAAGGTGCCCAGACTGCTCGCAAGAAGCCCGCTCCTAAGTGGGTAAGGCCCGTTGTCAAAGGCGGTGCGATTGTCGCCATCACTACAGGAATCATCGGAGGACCGACCTGGCTCTGGCAAAGTGGAACTGTTAGTCGGGGACTGGATTCCCTATGGCAAGTGACAGTGACAAAAACCGCAAACCTTGGACTCAAGATAGACAAGGTGGTGTTACGTGGTCGTCACCATACCTCCCGTCAAAACGTCGTTCGCGCTGTCAGTTTGAAACGTGGCGACCCCATTCTTGGCTTCAACATCGACGATCTCCGCATGCGCCTAGTGAAATTACCTTGGGTTCGCGATGCTACGGTCACGCGGCACTGGCCCGACACGGTTGACATTCGCATCACGGAACGACAACCCATGGTGCTGTGGCAGCGGAAAAGACGCCTGTATCTCGTTGATACGGATGGCGTTGCGATCACCTCAAAGGAACTTGGCCGTTTCCGCGATTTGTTGATCGTTGTTGGCAAAGGAGCTCCCATGGCTGCGCCAACACTACTTGCTATGATTGCCAGTCAGCCGGCTCTTGCAGATCAGGTGACGGCGGCAACGCTCATCGGCAAGCGGCGTTGGAATTTGAAGCTTAAAGGCGGCATCAACGTGCGATTGCCGGAGCAAGACCCGCATAAAGCCTGGCAACGTCTGGCCCAGCTAAACGCCAAGCATAGGTTATTGGCCCGTGATGTCCGCATGATCGACATGCGACTTCCCAATCGACTTTTGATACGCCCCGGCGTACTCGGTTCGCAGACCATACGCGCAAAAGGGCAGAGGACTTAACGATGATCAGTCATTTAACGTTCCAAAAGGGAGGGCCGCCCAGTGAATAAAACTCGGACAGGCCTCATTGCCGCTCTCGATATCGGCAGCTCGAAAATCTGCTGCCTGCTCGCGCTTCCGCTGAACGACGGCGGTGTTCGCGTTATCGGCACCGGTCATCACGCATCTAAAGGTGTACGTGGTGGTGCCGTTATCGATATGGATGCCGCGCAAAACGCTACTTTGACAGCCGTTAGCGCAGCAGAAGAGCTAGCCGGAGAACGAATTAGAGAAGTCGTCGTCAACGTCTCTGGCGGCAACCTTTCATCTGAAACCTATAACGTCGAACTGGCGATATCAGGCCGCGAGATCAATGAAACTGACATGCGCAAGGCTCTAGCGCAGGGTAGCAGCATCCAGCACGATGCAGATCGTGAGGTCCTCCATTGTCTGCCTGTCGGATATTCTCTCGACTCCACTCGCGGCATCCGCGACCCGCGTGGCATGTTTGCAGAAACGCTGGGCGTCAACATCAATGTAATTTCGGCGCGCACAGCAGCGCTTCGAAACCTGGCGAATTGTCTTGGGCGTTGTCACCTCGATATTGAGATCGCTGTCGCCGCGCCTTACGCATCAGGTCTGGCCTGTCTGGTTGAAGATGAAGTCGATCTCGGTGTGACCATCGTTGATATGGGCGGCGGCACTACCACCATCGCGGTATTTTATGATGGGGAAGTCATTCATGCGGACTCCATCCCGGTGGGCGGTCAACACGTAACAAGTGATATTGCCCGGGGCCTCTCAACATCTTTAGCCCATGCCGAGCGAATGAAGACTCTTTATGGCAGTGCTATCCCTTCGCCTTCTGACGAACGCGAACTTATCGACGTGCCGCTGATCGGCGAGGAAAGCACCAATCAGCCAAACCATGTACCAAGATCGCTCCTAAACGGCATCATCCGTCCTCGCATGGAAGAAACCTTCGAATTGGTCCGCAGCCGTCTTGAGGTCGCGGGCATGGATCGAATTTCTGGCCGCAGACTCGTCTTAACGGGTGGTGCCAGTCAATTACAGGACGCTCGCGAGCTTGCGACGCTTGTTCTTGAAAAACAGGTTCGCATGGGCCGCCCGATGCGGATCAACGGGCTCGCGGAGGCAACCAGTGGCCCGGCCTTTTCAACATGTGCCGGACTAGTGCGCTTCGCCGCCGAACGCCAAGCCGATGTTCGCGATCAGCTTGATGCCATCCCAGCCGGGGTTGGCGGACGACTTTCCCGTATCAGTCACTGGCTAAGAGAGAACTTCTAATGATTCTACCCAACCCAACCAATTCACCACCAACCCTCGATCGTCGCAGCGTAACTGCGACACTTCCCTGTAACAGCCCAACGTATGTATGGAGGCTCGTATGACCATCAACTTCACAACTCCCGAAACGGACGACCATTTAAAACCCCGCATCACCGTTGTTGGATGTGGCGGCGCAGGCGGCAATGCCGTCAACAATATGATTAGCAAGCAGCTCGAAGGGGTCGAATTTGTTGTCGCAAATACAGACGCCCAGGCTCTTGCCCAATCCCTCGCAGATCGCCGGGTACAACTGGGGCGGGCCATTACACATGGCCTGGGCGCCGGATCACGACCCGACATGGGCCGCGCCGCCGCCGAAGAAGCCATGGAAGATATTGGTCAGATTCTGAATGGTTCGCACATGGTGTTTATTGCCGCTGGCATGGGCGGAGGCACGGGAACCGGAGCTGCCCCGGTTATCGCCCGCCTCGCTCGCGAACAAGGCATGCTCACCGTCGGTGTTGTTACCAAACCCTTCCAGTTCGAAGGCTCTAACCGGATGCGGATCGCCGATGCCGGCATTGAAGAAATGCAGCAATTTGTCGATACGCTGATCGTGATCCCCAATCAGAACCTGTTTCGGATCGCCAATGAGAAGACAACCTTCGCCGATGCCTTTGCAATGGCTGACGATGTTCTTCACTCTGGTGTTCGTGGGGTTACCGACCTGATGGTGGTCCCTGGCCTCATCAACTTGGATTTTGCCGACATTCGCAGTGTCATGTCTGAAATGGGCAAAGCAATGATGGGGACTGGCGAAGCTGACGGCGAAGAACGTGCCCGCCTTGCAGCAGAAGCCGCCATCTCCAACCCATTGCTGGACGATGTGTCTATGAAAGGCGCGCGCGGCGTTCTAATCAACATTACTGGCGGTCCTGACATGACTTTGTTTGAAGTCGATGAGGCTGCAAACCGAATTGGTGAAGAAGTCGATGCAGATGCCAATATCATCTTTGGTTCCGCTCTCGACCCTTCATTGGAAGGAAAAATCCGGGTATCCGTCGTCGCAACCGGCATCGACATCGATGTCGCCGCCAGACCGAGACCGGTTCTCAAAGTTTATAACGACCCTATCGCTTCGAATTCTGTTCCAACAAGTACACCGATGCCCATGACAGGGACAGCGATGGACATACCGACTGGCATTCCAGCAGCCACGACTATGGGTGGAGGGGCAGCCACAGCGCTCAAGATGCCAGAGCCTATGCCTGAGATGGAGGCGTCCTCAATGCAAAAAGGAGCCTTGGACATACAGGAAGAACCGGCCCAGGCCGATATTGTGGACATGGTCGAAAAGGAAGACACCACTACCGAGGCGGAAATCGACACATTCAAAGAGTCAGAGCCCGTCAAAAATGGCTTAGAAACTAGCGAGACAAATTCAGCTCAAGCGGATGAGCCTTTTATCCCACCAGCGCCTGTCGAACCCGCTAAAGCAACGCCGGCGAAAACAGTGGCGACCGCTGACCCTTTCCGGGAAGCGGAAATGCTCAACGCAGCACCGGTCCCTGAAAAGAAACGCGGACCAGGCATTTTTCAGAGAATGACCGGGACAAGCTGGCCAAAGAAGCAGGCTTCACCTGAGGTGAAGGCCCCTGAAGACACAATCAGAGAACCAGCTGCACCACCGAAGCCTGTCGAGCCGCCAATCGTTGCCAAGGCTCCCATAACGGCTGAACCAGAGGTGCCAGAAGCCGAAATGGCGGAAAATTCCGTGGAAACCTCCGGGATATCAACGCCAGAACCGGAAGCTGTTGTTGACTCTCCGGCAAAACCAGCGGAAGCGGCTCCGGTTATTGAAAAGCCCGTTACAGAATCGCAACCACGGTTACGGGGAGTCGAACCGCAGGAAAGGCTACCAAATTCACAGAGTGAAGAGGATTTGCTCGAAATTCCTGCATTCCTGAGACGGCAAGCAAACTAAGTGGAGAAATTACCGTAACATTCTGTAACAATTGTTGATTTGAGGGCTCCGAAGGAAGTTGGTAAACAACCTTCGGAGCCTTTATTATGCTCTGATGTCAGCGAAGGTGCGCCGGGTAATTAACGATGAATGTTAGGGTTAACAATCGTCAAGCCTGTAGGTCGCAGCATAAGGAAACAACTGGTGCCTGAAGTAGTAAGTCCGCGTAAAACCGTAATTGGTGTCCCCTCCCTTTCCAAGGTAGTACTCCAAAAAACGTTGAAATCACCTATTGGATGCACCGGTATAGGCCTCCATTCGGGCAAAAAAGTGACTATGTCACTTAATCCCGCCGATCCAGACACCGGGATTGTATTTCATCGCACCGATTTAGACGGCGATGATCGGATCATTCCCGCGCGCTGGGATTGCGTCGTCGATACGCGCATGGCCACGACGATCGGCAATCAATCAGGAGCATGTGTCTCGACGATTGAGCATCTTATGGCCGCACTCGCAGGCTGTGGCATCGACAATGCAATAATCGAGATCGATGGTGCAGAAGTCCCTGTTATGGACGGTAGTGCTGCACCCTTTATCTTTTTGGTTGAATGCGAGGGCATGAGCGAACAAGACGCACCGCGCAAAGCGATCAAAATTGAACGCCCTGTTAAAGTCGGCGATTCCGATAAATTCGTGTCGGCAACACCCGACGATTCGTTTTCTGTTGGTTTTGAAATAGATTTTGAAGACGCCGCCATTGCCCGGCAGAAACTGAGCATGCGACTGGTTAATGGTACCTTCAAAACCGAGATTGCCAGAGCACGCACTTTTGGCTTTGTTCACGAAGTAGATGCTCTTCGCAAAGCTGGCCTGGCCCTCGGTGGTTCCTTGGACAATGCGGTCGTTATTAGTGGTGATAAGATCCTCAATGGTGACGGTCTTCGGTATGATGACGAGTTCGTTCGTCATAAGATTCTGGATTGTGTCGGGGATCTATATCTCGCCGGAGCACCTATCATTGGGCAAATTGATGCCCTCCGGTCAGGACACGCCCTCAATAATCAGTTCCTGATTTCTCTGTTCTCTGATGACAAGGCCTGGTCCTACGTCGAGATGTCTGGTGCCTCAGTTCCCGGTGTCTCCCATAATTGGGATCAGGAAGCGGTTTTAGCCACGGCCTAGCACCCTATATCGCCTATGTTGGGCGTATTTCTATTAGCTCTTTCCTGTATGGCGATGACCGCCCGCCCCGTGATATAATCAATTTAGATCATGGTTAGTTGATCTATAATTTCGTGATCACTACCTAAAGAGTGACACAAAATTTTGGATTGGAACTCGCGCAATAGGGATGAAGATGCGCCATTTCAGATATGTAAGCGTTTTATTATTGTTGATTTCTGTCACGGCTTGTAGCTCGGACGAAAAGGCACCCTATGTCGAACGTCCAGTAAACACGCTCTATAACCGCGCGGTTAACGCTTTGGAAGCCGGCGCCTACCTTGATGCCGCCCGATTTTTTGAAGAAGTTGAGCGACAACACCCCTACTCCGTTTGGGCGACCAAGGCGCAGCTCATGGCTGCCTATTCAAATTACGAAGCCAGCAAATATGACGATGCCGTCATAGGGCTGGATCGATTTATCCAACTCCATCCCGGTAATCGCGACACCCCTTATGCATACTATCTGAAGGCACTCTCCTATTATGAACAGATAACCGACGTCAGCCGGGATCAGCTCGGAACAGAGAAAACACTAAAAAGCTTACGTGAGGTTATACGGCGTTACCCGCGATCTAAATACGCACGAGATGCTCGACTCAAAATCGATTTAACACGCGATCACTTGGCTGGAAAAGAAATGTCCATTGGTCGTTTTTACCTTCGCAAGAAAGAATACATCGCGGCTATCAATCGGTTCAAAAGGGTCGTCGACAATTATCAGACGACAACGCATGTGCCGGAAGCATTACACCGGGTCGCCGAAGCCTATGCAGCGATTGGCATGACAGAAGAAGCAAAGAAAGCAGCTGCGGTCCTTGGCCACAATTATCCAGGCAGCGAATGGTACATCGACAGCTATTCCCTTATGACCGGTAAGGACGTTCGCGAGAAAAAGGAGAAAAAGGGTTTCCTGACCCGCGCCTGGAACGCGGTTTTCTAAAACAAAATGCTCGCCTCCGTTACGATCCGCGACATCGTCCTGATCGACAAAGTCGAAGTTTCCTTCGAAACGGGCCTGTGCGCGTTAACCGGGGAAACCGGGGCTGGTAAATCAATATTGCTTGACGCACTCGGCCTGGCGCTTGGGATGCGCGCCAACGCAAGCTTGGTTCGAACGGGCGGGAACGGAAAGAACGACACAGCCCGAGCCTCAGTCGCTGCATCGTTTGATCTCCCAACTGATCATGCCGTCTTCGCCCTGCTGGCCGACCATGACATCATGGCACCGGATCCCGGCGAACTCCTCATTCTAAGGCGCAATCTGGATAAAGACGGCAGAGGGCGCGCTTTTATCAACGATCAACCAGTAAGCGTCACCCTTCTAAGACAGGCAGGTGAATCTCTTGTCGAAATTGAAGGTCAGTTCGCTAGCCACGGATTGATGGATCAAGCAACACACAGAAACTCTTTGGATGGTTTTGCAAATTTGAAGGATGCCTCACACGAGGTTTCTGTTCTGTACGAGAAATGGAAAGAAGCAGAGCTATCCCTGACAGAAGCAATTGCCGCCCTCGAACAAAATCGCGCCGACGAAGACTATCTCCGGCATTCGCTGGCGGAACTCGCAGAACTCGACCCTAAATCCGGCGAAGAAACAGAACTGGCAGAAACACGGGCGCTTCTGATGAACGGCGAGCGGTTGGTCTCTGCTATGGCATCAGCCGAGAAGTCCTTATCTAACGGCGACGGCGTAGAGGATCGATTGACCGCAGCCCAGCGCATCCTCACCCACGAAGTCAAAGCCGCCGCCGGCAGGCTTGACGCCGTCATGGATGCGCTTGCCATAGCAAGCGACGCTGTCGCCGACGCGGAAGCACTTCTTCATCGCGTCATGGTCGATGCAGAACCGGACCCCGCCAAACTGGAGTTCTGTGAAGAACGCCTGTTTGCGATCCGCGCGATGGCCAGAAAACACAATATTGCTGTTGAGGACCTCCCCACATTGCGCGTCAATTTGGAGCAAAAACTCGCCCAAATTGACGATGCCGGTGGGTTACTCCAAAAGCTACAGGCGGAACGAGACCAGGCCTTCGCAAACTATAAATCAAACGCCCAAGACCTCAGCCAAAAGAGAAAAAAAGCGGCGACCAAGCTCGACAACGCTGTCGCACTCGAACTACCGCCGCTAAAGCTCGAAAAAGCTACCTTTACAACCCGTATCGATACGGTGGACGAAAAGGATTGGGGGCCCAACGGCATTGACCGCATTCATTTTGAAGTGTCCACCAACCCCGGCGCGCCCTCCGGCCCATTGGCCCGCATTGCGTCGGGGGGCGAGCTCGCCCGCTTCCTTCTCGCCCTGAAAGTCGTCCTGCATCGTTCCAATGCAATCCCAACATTGATATTTGACGAGGTTGATTCTGGCATCGGCGGCGCCGTTGCCGCGGCCGTTGGAGAACGACTGGCCAAACTTGCTGAAACCGTTCAGGTCTTGGCCATTACCCATTCCCCACAGGTTGCGTCTTGCGCGTCGCGGCATCTGCAAATCGCAAAATCGGAGAACAAAGGCGTCGTAACGACCAATGTATCGCAACTTTCAGAGGATGACCGGCAGGAAGAAATTGCCCGAATGCTCGCAGGGACACACATTACTGATGAGGCGAGAGCTGCCGCCGCAAGCCTAATGTCACGAGAGGGCACGTGACCGAAACCAGCGTTAAGAGCACCATATGAGCACTAAGATATCGGTGACCGCCGTCAACGACTTAACTGCGGCACAGGCAGAACAGGAATTGGCCCGTTTGGCTGAAGAGATCGCTAGCCATGACCAGTCCTATTATCAGAACGATGCTCCATCTGTATCGGATGCTGAGTACGATGTGCTCCGTCGACGCAATCAGGAGATTGAAGCCCGTTTTCCCGATCTGGTTCGAGACGATACTCCATCAAAGAAGGTGGGAGCGGCCGTTACTTCGGGATTTGCCAAAGTAAAGCACGCCGTACCGATGCTATCGCTGGGCAATGCCTTTAATGATGAAGACGTTCACGACTTTTTTGGCCGCGTCCGGCGTTTCCTGGGTCTAAAGGATGACGAACAGATTGAGGTCGTCGCCGAGCCAAAAATAGACGGACTCTCAATTTCGTTGCGGTACGAAAACGGCGAGTTCGCGTTGGCTGCAACGCGCGGCGATGGCCAAGAAGGTGAGAACGTCACGGCTAACGTCGCGACTATGCAAGAAATTTCGAAGACAATTGCTGCTGCGGTACCAGATGTGCTTGAAGTCCGAGGCGAGGTTTACCTGGGACATGCTGCCTTTCAATCGATTAACGAGCAGAGAGAAAAGGATAACGAGGCGACCTTCGCCAATCCCCGAAATGCCGCTGCCGGCTCGTTACGCCAACTCGACAGCTCTATTACGGCGCAACGCCCCCTGCAGATATTCGCCTATGCATGGGGCGAACTCAGTGCCCCTATCGCTGATACACAGTGGGAATTTTTACAGGCACTGAAACGATGGGGTTTTCCCGTGAACCCGTTGGCACGAATTTGCGCCAGCGCAGAGGATGCTGTCGCCTATCATAAAGAAATATCCGAGCTTCGCGCCGATCTCGATTACGATATTGATGGCATTGTTTACAAAGTAAATCGACTCGACTGGCAGCAACGGCTCGGCTTTGTAAGCCGCGCACCACGCTGGGCCATTGCCCACAAATTCCCGGCAGAACGCGCCCAAACAGTGCTGAAAGAAATCACCATTCAGGTTGGCCGCACGGGAGCTCTCACGCCAGTCGCTAATTTGGTGCCGATCACTGTCGGCGGTGTCGTTGTCAGCCGCGCGACATTGCACAACGCCGACGAGATCGAGAGAAAAGACATCCGACAAGGCGATACGGTCACTATTCAGCGCGCCGGTGACGTCATCCCACAAGTCGTCGAGGTCATTTTAGACAAGCGCCCAAAGGACAGCACACCTTTCGTTTTCCCAGATCAGTGTCCAGAATGCGGTAGCCTTGCCGTCAGGGAGCCGGATGAAGCCGTGATCCGATGCACCGGGGGATTAATCTGTCCCGCGCAGAAACTGGAACGACTTAAACATTTTGTCAGCCGTCAGGCATTTGATATTGATGGGCTCGGCGGAAAACACATTGATGCCTTTCAGGCGGAAGGGTTGGTCAACACACCGGGGGACATTTTCCGCCTCCATGAACACCACGAACAATTGCGTCAACGCGAAGGCTGGGGAGACAAATCAGTCGATAATTTGATTGCCTCTATAGAACAACGTCGAACAATCCCGTTGGAACGATTTATTTATGCGCTGGGCATCAGACAGGTCGGACAAGCCACTGGTCGCCAACTCGCTCTCCATTACGGATCCCTGATGTCCTGGATGACGGCGATGAAACAGGCAACCAGCGAACGGCAGGCTAACCCCGATGAACCCAAAAAGGCGGAGCTCGTAGGTGAAGCCTTTAGCGGCCTGTGTGATATCGATGGTATCGGCATCAGTATGGCAGACGATATCGTCCAGTTTATCGGCGAACCGCAAAATTTGGCGGTTATCGAAGATCTCGCCGCGTCTTTGAACGTTGAAGACGCCACTCAACCTGATACCAGCTCATCAGAAATCGCTGGCAAGATCGTGGTCTTTACGGGAACACTCGAAACCATAAGCCGGGCCGAAGCAAAAGCGACCGCAGAAGCTCTTGGCGCTAAAGTTACGGGTTCAGTTTCCAAAAAAACCGACTACGTTGTTATTGGTGCCGACCCTGGGTCGAAGGCCACGAAAGCCCGGGATTTGGGTATTCCCGTGCTTAGTGAAAGCGAATGGCAGGCATTGATCGGAAGCTAGGAATTTGGCAAATATCTTAAGCCGAACCAGGTCATCGGTATTGCCGCCATCATCCAGATAACGCAAATCGCCGCAATTATTTCGATTGTTATCCCGGCATCGATCATTTGACCAAAAAGAACCGGCGATACAGCCGTGCCAAAAACCGAAACCCCTGACACGAGGCTGCGAATAGCACCGAGATGCAGGACACCATATGCCTCGGCCCAGAATGCGCTGACTACGGAACGATGCAACCCGCTCGTCACCCCTGACAAAATAAACCATACCAATACAGCTAGTGGATGAGCAGAGACAGCCAAAGCCGCAATGCCGAAAACCATGGGCACGAGATACCATGTTATAAGCCGACGCGCCGAATAGCGATCAATCAACGGCCCCGAAATTATCCCCGTCACAACACTCATGATGGCAAATGCCGCGAAGCACGCGGCAAACCAGGTTACATCCCAGCTTTTGCTTTCAATCATATGAATTTGATGAAACATCAATCCGGTCATTAACATGCCCGGGGCGATTACATTCGCCATGACCATGTAAAATGTCGGATGATGCAAAACCTCTCGAAGCGTCCATTGTTGACGGGCCTTCGAAGCCTCGCTGTCGGTTGCTGTTTTCAGACTCCCAACTTTTTCCAGGCGCGCCATCAAAGCGTCATGCCGCGCCTCGTGCCCCCGTAACAGGAACAAAACAGCCGGAACCATCACGGCCAGTAGAACGATTGCATACCACACCCAGGCTCCTCTCCACCCCGAATAGGCGATCATGACAACGACCAGCGACGGCAAAAAAGCTTGTCCTGCAGCATGGCCGAGATTCGCGATACTAAGGGCTTTCCCTCGGCCTTCATCGAAGTAACGTGCCATCGCCGTCTGCGACGTGTGACCCATCAACCCCTGTCCGCAAAGCCGCAACCCAAAAAAGGCAACAAACAAAAGGACCACACCCCGCCCACCAGCCAACAAGGCACAGGCCGCGGCAAGCGCGATGACAACGAAAAAGCTATACAGGCGGAGATCGACATCATCCATCTTGCGTCCTACCCAGATCAGGCAGGCCGCGCTGGCCAACGTAGCCAAAGAGAAAATTAGACCTAACTCACCATGGCTTAGATCGTAATCATCGCGGATTTCCGCGCCAAACAGCGCAATAAAATAGGTCTGCCCAAAACTCGATAGCAAAGCGAGCAGAAACCCATAAAACAGGAAGCCGGCATTTCGTCCGACAAAGGAAAAATAATTGCGCAATGACCTTGTTTAGCGTGTGGCTGCGGATGAAAGAGGTTGGGTCGCTCCCTCGAGCCAGGCTGCGGTTTCGGGATCAACTAACGGGGTTATCGTCGAGCGGACACGAGCGTGATAGCCATTCAACCAGTCTATTTCATCTGGCGTCATTATTGATACATCAATTAGGCTCAAATCAATGGGGGCAAGGGTTAGCGCTTCGAATTCAAGCATATCCCGTCCATCATCGCCGGATTTATCAATCGCTGCCGAACGGACGATCTCAAGATTTTCAATTCGAATTCCAAATGCGCCCTCTTTGTAATAGCCAGGCTCGTTAGAAACGATCATCCCGGGCTGCAGGGGCACATCTGCTGACCGTTTTGCAATGCGGTGCGGACCCTCATGGACCCCTAAATAGGCCCCGACGCCGTGCCCGGTACCATGATCAAAATCCAGGCCAACATCCCACAATGGCTGACGGGCGAGCGAGTCCAGCTGTCCACCGCTCGTGCCAACAGGAAAGCGCGCCGTCGCAATCCCGGAATGCCCTTTCAACACCCTTGTAAAGCGATCCCGCATCTCGTCGGTCGGTAACCCAATGGCGACCGTTCTCGTAACATCGGTTGTGCCATCAAGGTACTGGGCACCTGAATCGACCAGAAACAGTGAACCGGGTTCCAGCTTGCGGTTTGTTGCCGGTGTCACCCGATAGTGGACAACTGCGCCATTTGGTCCCGCCCCTGATATCGTATCAAAAGACAGTCCCTTAAAATTCTTACCACCTGCCCGAATTTCATAGAGTTTATCCACCGCCGACAGCTCATCCACCTCACCGGCGGGACCAGCCTTAGACAACCACGCCAGAAATGTACAAAGCGCAGCACCGTCACGGATGTGGGCATTTCGCACGCCCTGCAGCTCCACGCTATTCTTGCAAGCCTTAGGCAATACGCAGGGGTCATCCTTTGCAACGATCTCTGCCCCAGCCGCTTCTAATTGGTTCAGCACCCAAACCGGTGCCGTAGACGGGGCAACGACAACCGAAGCAGCCGCCGCGCCCAGCGTCGCCAAAGCAATTCCGAATTCGTCCGCTGGCCGCAAGGCGACCTTGTCATCAAACGAATCCATCGTCGCTGATGTCACTTTTCGGGCATCCATAAACAACTCAACAGACCCTGAAGCATTTAAAATAGCGAAACCGAGAGCAACTGGCGTATTTGGCAAGTCACCGCCCCGGATATTCAGAAGCCACGCTATAGAATCTGGTGCCGTTAGTACCGCTGCCTGAGCACCCTGCGCTCTAACGGTCGCAGCCGTTTCGGCAAGCTTCTCGGCAGTCGAGCGGCCAGCGATTTCTAAGGGGTGAGGATACACAGGTGCCAATGGCGCAGGTGGCTGATCTGTCCACACCTCATCAAGCGGATTAGACTCAACCTGCACAAGATGAATTTCAGCTGTCCGACATTTTTCAACCAGCTGCGTGATACCCGCTTGAGTGTGAAGCCAGGGATCATATCCGATCCTCGAACCTGCCGGTGCATTCTCGGCGATCCAATGCCCCGGTGGATCATCCGAAATACTACAAAATTCATAGAGTTTGGGGTCCGCCTGTTCACGGACCTGTAAGGTGTAGCGTCCATCAACAAAAAGGGCCGCCTTGTCTTTTAAGATCACCGCCATACCAGCCGAGCCTGTAAAATCTGTTAGCCAGGCAAGACGCTGTGCGCGTTTGGGCGGAAACTCCGATTGATGTTCATCCGAAAGAGGAACCAGAAACCCATCTAGGTCCCGATTGGACAGCTCGTCACGCAATGACTCAATACGTATGGTCGGGGACAGTGGCTTTTCAACGACGGATGACTCGCAGACCGCCAAAAACGACCTCAACGCATCCCGCAGCGCCGCAGAGGGGTTCGGCGCGACTAAGTCCATCCAGAGATCAGGGTCGACGGGTTCAGGCGCTGCCAATTGCCCTTCCACCAACAACCGTAACTCTTCGATGCTTAACGCACAGTCATGTGCCCTTAACAGCGATTCCAAGCCTGCTTCGCCGTCATTTTCTGCGTTAACCATAATAAACTACGTTTTCCGGAATTGTTGCTAAGGCGCCTAGGCATAATTCTTCTAACCTTAACGAATTAGGCCAAATAATTTGTACCAGTGTAACCATTTATAAAACAAGAATTGACATAAAACCGACGTTATATCGCAACAACTCTTCCAAGTAGGGAGAAAGAAAATGTCAAATAGACTAGGAACCCAATATCGGTTGCCTCTGATTGCAGACCCTGAATATGCAATTCGGACCAGTAAAGACTATGAAGCTGGACGCGCCGGTGCCCAACGTCTCGAATATTTCATCCATGATATTGCACGTGGCCCAAAACACGTTTACTCGTTTATCAACTGGACGCGGAAAATGATTGATCTGTCGCTTTGGATGAAAAGCGTTTGGGCCCTGAGCGATGAGGAACTCGCCCGTCATGGCGTGTTCCGTCACAACATCGGCAATCTATTCGTAAAGGCTTGCCGAAGCTGAGACCGCCGCCGCTATTTCATCCGCAAGACCAACGTCGTCCACTCATCGATTTCAAGGTGATCGATGACCTCGAGCCCGGCTGTCTTGTGCGCAGCAATCACGCCAGCCGCCTGCTCATTTAATATGCCCGATAGGATCAGATGCCCGGCCGAAGACACCTGTTTGGCCGTGTCTGGAGCGGCAGCAATTAGAGGGCCCGCCAGAATATTGGCGACAACCAGGTCAAACGGGCTTGCTGTTGCAATCTCAGAGGCGGCGTAGAAATCGCTCTCAAATACCCTCACCGCATGGGAACATTTGTTTTTCTCGACATTTTCTAATGCGGTCTCCACTGCAGACGGATCATTATCACAAGCCAGGATCTCGGTATCTGGCAAAAGCTTGCATATCCCAATAGCCAGAATTGCTGATCCACAGCCAACATCAATCGCGTTACGTACCTGGAAACCACCAGCAACCAGCCCTTCCAAGCTCCTGAGGCACCCTTCAGTTGTCTGGTGTTCACCTGTTCCAAAGGCCAGTCCGGCATCAAGAGCGATGGGCATCTTGTCTGTGGGAAGATCACCGTCAAAATGATCGGGATATATAAAGAAATTGCCGATCGTTACGGGAGGCGTCCGCGCCTGATATTGCGCAACCCAATCAACTCTGGCGACCTTTTTTATTTTGATATTTGGTGCTGCTACCCCTGCCGCCAAAGCCCCAACGAGCAATCTTAATTCCAACTCTGAAGGGTCTGGCTTAATCGAACAGAAGCCAGTGACCTGGCGGCCTTCTGCACCAGCATCCTCGTCCATACTGATCCCGTCGACAAAAGGGTCTAGAATCGCTTCAAAGATCGAAAGATGGTCTTTTTCGGCGATATGGAAAACGATCTGCCAGCTATCAGATGGGTCGTCTCCCATTGGATCAAGCGAGCTCCACGAAACTATCCATCACTTTCTTGGTCCCGGCTTTCTCGAAATCTATCTCAAGTTTATTGCCGTCGATCGATTTTACCTTCCCATAACCAAATTTTTGGTGAAACACCCGGACACCGCGTTCAATTCCGCCCGCTGATGGCAAGCTTTCGATCACTTTCGCCCGGCCATCAATAACGCCCGCTTCTTTGCGCTTGCCGCGCGCTGACTGCATCCGTTGAAATCCTGGCCCTCGCCCTGCCGCCGTCCATTCTGAAGCGGCATCATCTTCAAATCCCGATGTCGCCGGGTAGCTACCATAAAGTCCGGCATCCGTTATGGCCTCAACATGATCCGCGGGCAGCTCTTCAACAAACCGCGATGGTATCGACGCCTGCCATTGGTTATAGATCCGCCGGTTCGCTGCAAAACTGACATGGGCGCGTTGTCGTGCCCGCGTCAGCCCGACATACGCCAGCCTACGCTCTTCTTCGAGGGCGGGTGCGCCACCTTCATCCATCGTGCGCTGATTAGGGAATACACCCTCCTCCCAGCCCGGAAGAAAAACTGTATCAAATTCCAGGCCTTTCGCGGCATGTAGAGTCATCAGGCTAACCATTTCGCCACCATCTGCCTGACCGGCTTCCATCACCAGACTGACATGTTCGAGAAAGCCTGACAGGTTTTCAAATTCTTCCAGCGCGCTGACGAGCTCGCGGAGATTCTCCAACCGACCGGGGGCTTCCGGAGACTTATCCTTTTGCCACATCTCGGTGTAACCGGACTCATCAAGAACGGTTTCGACGAGTTCTACCTGATCAACCGTTTCAGCGAGTCCCGACCAGCGATCAAAATCCGTCAGGAGGGCTGTAATCGCCCGCCGGGCTTGTGGTCTTAATTCGTCCGTCCCGGCCAGCCGCCGCGCGGCCTCGGTCAGCGAAATTGATTGCGCCCGCGACAAATGATGAATGGCCTGCATGGTTGCCGCCCCGATTCCTCGGCGTGGCACATTGATAATCCGTTCAAAGGCTAATCCGTCGTCAGGTTGGTTGATGACACGCATATAGGCGATAGCATCCCGAATTTCCTGGCGCTCATAAAATCGGGGACCTCCAATCACGCGATAAGGGATGCCAACGGTAATAAAGCGCTCCTCAAATTCCCGCATCTGGAAACTCGCCCGCACCAAAACCGCGATCTGATCAAGGGAATGGCCCTTTACCTGTATGGCTTCAATTTCATCAGCAATATTTCGGGCCTCGGCTTCACCATCCCACACACCGCGGACCGTGATTTTGTCGCCAGCAGCACGCTCCGTCCAAAGCGTCTTACCAAGCCGCCCCGCGTTATGAGCGATCAAAGCCGACGCTGCCGCCAAAATCTCCGGTGTTGACCGGTAATTTTGCTCCAAGCGAAAAACCTGCGCGCCAGAGAAATCTTCCTCAAATCTCAGAATATTGCCGATCTCCGCGCCGCGCCAGCTATAGATAGATTGGTCGTCATCACCGACACAGCAAATATTTCGGTTGGTCTGAGCTAATAGTCGAAGCCACAGATATTGAGCGACATTGGTATCCTGATACTCATCAACCAGAACATATTTAAACCGACGCTGATATTCCGCCAGGATCATTTCATCAGTGGTAAACAGCGTCAGATTGTGGAGCAGCAGGTCACCGAAATCACAGGCATTGAGGGTGACCAGACGCTGTTGATACTCTTTGTAAAGTTCGAGTGCCTTGCCGCCGGCAAATTCGCCGATATCCGCTGTCGACACCTTCTCCGGAACAAGCCCGCGATCTTTCCAGCGCTGAATAATCGCCAAAAGCGCGCGCGCTGGCCATTTACTGTGGTCGATATCGTTGGCTTCCAATATCTGTTTTAGAAGCCGCTGCTGGTCATCCGAATCCAGAATTGTGAAGTTTGATTTGAGACCAATTATCTCTGCATGACGCCGCAATATCCGTGCCGCTACGGAATGAAACGTCCCAATCCATAGATCCTCTGCGACCGGCCCAACCAGCCCGGCAACACGCTCCCGCATCTCGCGCGCCGCCTTATTGGTAAAGGTGACGGCGAGGATCTGTCCAGGAAACGCCTTCCGGGTCACCAGAATATGAGCGAGGCGCGTTATCAGCACCCGCGTTTTACCGGTCCCCGCACCTGCCAGGACAAGAACAGGTCCATCCACGGCTTCCACAGCACCACGCTGGACCGGATTCAACGTCGCCAGATAAGGCGGTGAGGCTTGCTGGGTCGTTTGAGGCGCAGGGGCCGACGGTGCTGGTTCTATAATGTCAGACATGGGAGCCGGTACTATATCAGTGACTGATAGGCCTGGGCGATTGCCGAATTGCGCTTTTCGATTCGATTTAGCGAAAATTTGGTCGTGAAATTGTGATCTCGGGGTAATTTTCTGTAATTGCCCTAAGAACGCAACGCGCTATATCGTTCCTAGGTCTCGGATAAGAGGGTTAAACCATGCCCAAAGCAAAGATTCGTCGTTCGTCGCGTTTTTCAATTATCTCCAGAGGGATTGCTCTGGTTGCCTTGACCCTTGGGCTCATTTCCACATTTCTAGGGACGGGGTCGGCGCAATCAGGATTCACCGTCGATGGTGTTCTTGAAGCAGTCGTTCAAGTTGTTTCCAAAGTCCCGGCTGAGGCCAGAACAGCCCGGAGCCTTGGGACCAATCGAGATGGCAGTGGTGTCATTATTGATTCTAACGGGCTCATATTAACCATCGGATACGCCATTCTCGAAGCGGAAAGCACTGAAATTATTCTCTCCAGCGGCAAACGGGTCACCGCGCGTACGATTGCATATGATCATGCCTCCGGATTTGGGCTCTTACGGGCAAATGAGAAGCTCTCCGCAAAACCCGTGGAACTCGGCGATTCCCGCGATTTGGCGGTTAGGGACCCAATCCTCATGGTAAGCCATGGCGGCCGCAAAGGGGCACTGCCAGGACTTGTCGTATCGCGGCGACCGTTTGCGGGTTCCTGGGAATACATGCTTGAAAAAGCCATCTATACCGCCCCTCCCCACCCGGCCTTCGGCGGCGCCGCGTTATTTTCCTCTAAAGGCAAGCTGGTCGGAATTGGTTCTCTCATCGTCGGCGACGCGGTGGAACCGGGACACGCAACACCCGGCAATATGTTCATTCCCATCGACCAACTTAAACCCATTCTCGGCGATCTCCTGGAAAAAGGCCGTGCCGCCGGTCCCCATCGACCCTGGCTCGGCCTGTATGCACAGGAAATCCAGGGCCGATTATTCGTATCCCGGACAGCCCGCGGTGGGCCGGCACAAGCTGCAGGCGTCAAGCAAGGGGATCTCGTTGTCGGTGTTGCCGGAGAACCGGTAACGAGTTTGATCGATTTTTATCGTCGGGTTTGGAAGCTGGGTGATGCTGGCATTTCAGTACCACTTGATATTTTGCAAGGCGCAAAAGTACGACCGATATCCATAAAATCGACTGATCGATACAAGTGGCTCAAACTCGACCACAGCTATTGAGCTAGAGCGCGCCGTGCTCCTCTTCGCGGGCGCGAACGATGGCATTGTTATAGGCGAGCATAACTTCGACTTCGTGAACGACACCGATCATCTGCATTGAGTCAGTGTCTTCAACTACCGCCACATGCTCTTCATGGACGTCCTCCATGAGTTTGATCGCGACTTCCAGATCTGTTTCACGCATTAAGACCGGTGGATTTGGCCGCGTAACATCAGCCGCGTTGAGGAGGCCATCCAGAGACGGGTCATAGGCCGCTTCTGCAACATCCGACAAGTCAATCGTCCCAACCAGCGCGCCGTTATCATCCAGAACAAAAAGCTGTGCATGAGGGGCCTGGTGAAGTTTCTCGCGCAATTCCGCAATCGGCGTCTGTCGTGAAACACTCATATAAGTCGAGGTCATGACGTCACCAATGTGAACTTCGGCGAGAAATCCGGCTTCCCTGCCCCGCGCCAAATTCACGCCTCGCTTCTGCAACTGCCAGGAAAAGAAGGAGCCCCCGAATGCCTGCTGCGTGATCACGGATGCAATCACAACAGCCACCATCACCGCTATGATAAAGGAATAATTGTTCGCACCCGTCAGCTCAAAGACGATCAAAATGGTTGAAAGCGGTGCTCCTAAGACCGCTCCCGCGACAGCCCCCATCCCCACCAGCGTATAGGCGCTATGGCCAGAAGACAGGTGTGGAAACGCCTCCGTGGCAATAATTCCAAAGGAACCGCCAAGCATGGCACCAAGAAACAGTGACGGGCTAAACACGCCACCGGCAAAGCCAGAACCCAGACTGATCGCCACCGCAGCGGTTTTAGCTGCCAAAAGGGCCAATAACATCCCAAGCGCGATCTGCTCTTTCATCGCCGCGTCCGTTGCGCCATAGCCAACGCCAAGGACTTGCGGAAAGACCAGCGCAATAAGCCCAATGAGTAAGCCACCCACGGCTGGATGAACCCAGCGTGGTAACGGCATCTTGTTAGACATATCCTGGGCAAAAATGATGCTTTTCATCAAAATGATAGCCACCAAGGCGCTGACGACCCCCAGTAAAGCGAAGGCAGGGAACTCAAGATAAGAGACAATTGAATGGCTGGGAGCGACGAAGGCGGAGAAATCGCCGAAATGCCCCCGCGAAATGATTGTCCCGGTAACCGATGCCAGGGCAATCGGTGCCAGTGCCGACAACGCGTAATGACCGATAATGACTTCGAGGGCGAAAATCGTCCCAGCGATGGGGGCGTTAAAGGAAGCCGAAATAGCCGCCGCCGCGCCACATCCCAAGAGGTTGATCGTAATCGTTCGACTGACTCCCAGCCTCCGCGATATCCACGAGGACAACCCAGCGCCAAGATGCACCACGGGCCCCTCTCGGCCGACCGAGCCGCCAACGCCTATCGATGCTGCACTTACAACAGCGGCGCCCAAAGTCGATCTGATATCCATTCTGCCGGAATGCAACGAAATACCTTCCATAACATCAGCGACCCCGCGCGGGCGGCCACCAGGCATAAAGAAATGGATAAACAGCCCAATAAACAGGCCGCCGATTGTTGGAACGGCAATGATCTGCCATGGCGGAAGATCTTGAGCGTGGGTGTAGAGCGTTTCAGCAAAGGTGCCAAACGTCAGCCCCTGTACCAGCCGATAAAGATAGCCAAACCCGATTGCGCCATAGGCAGCGATAGCACCCATAATTATTGCGAGAACCAGCAACACAAGCTGATCATTGCGCAGGAATCGGCGCATTTCTTCTAATATGCGTCCTCGTGGTTCACCACGACTGGACAACAGGCTCACTACACACTCCAGCGTTAAACTGTTTGCACACTATGCCATTCTTTTGGCTAGTCCGCAGGAATATAACGGAAAAACACAAACTTTCTGTTATCGAAATAAAAATTTAGCGATAGGGTCACAGTTGGAGCATCTGACTGATTTTTGGAGTTTCATAATGGCCATCTCTCTGCCGCCAGAATTCGAAGAAAGGCTCGCGAGAACAACCGACGCAGAATTGAAAACACGTGGGATGACGCTCGCCGACATGCGTGCATCCTATGAAGCCCGAGTTCTCCGCGACGAACAAACCTCCCCAAAGCTTGGCGAGATAGCCCCAGATGTCACATTGGAACAACTCGATGCGACCGGCAAACGAACGGGCGAATTCACTTCACTCTCTGAATTACGCGGCAAACCAACTGGCCTGATCTTCGGCTCTTTCACCTGACCGCCTTTTCGCCGCGAGGCCGTGCGTCTCGACGAAATCGCCAAAAAATATGCCGACCAGATGCAGTTCTACTGCATTTATATCAAGGAGATTCACCCGGACGACGGGGTGCAGGTCCAATCCAATATCGAGGAAGGGATCATCTTTGATCAACCAACAACAGAGGATGCCCGCGCCGAAATTGCCGCTACCTGTATGCTGCGTTTCAATTTTTCCTTTCCCATGCTGCTCGACAACATGACCGATGAAGCAGAGGCAAAATATGTTGCCCTACCGGAACGGCTATATGTGCTGGATGCCAATGGCCGCGTGACATTTAAGGGTGGTCTCGGGCCTCACTGTTTCGACCCGGCGGCCTGGGAAATAGCGATTAAGGAACTCGTCACCTCTTAAGAACCGCTATATCGACCTTAATGCAGGAACCTTGATCACCCGGCCCAGATGGGTGATCTCGGGCAGATTATTGTGGGCGTCGAGAAGACTGGAGAGGGCCTCAAGTTTTTCAGCAGGCATCGGTGCCACCCGCCGCGTTGATAGATCAACATGTAGCGACAAGAATTCACAAGTTGCCGCAAGGTATCCGTCTGCCACGTGATACATCTCGTGATAATGGTGCAGACGTTTTTCATCAAAACCAACGAGACGGGTTTCGCAGCGCACCTCATCACCTTCGACAACCTCTTTATTATAGGTGATGTGATGCTCAACCGCGAAGGTGCTGCCAGTTGTTGCCTCGCGATAGTCCCTGCCCAGCCCAACATAGCTAAAGAACGCATCAACGGCATGATCAAACACCAGCGTGTAATAGGCGACGTTCATATGCCGGTTATAATCGGTCCATTTGGGCAGAATGGTCTCCTGCCATAGGGTTAGTGGTGCTGGATGCTTCATGTCGCCACCGTCTTAGTCTTAAGCGAGTCCTTTGCGACACTGTGTCATGATATCCAGCACTTTGAATGGATCTTCGATCCGTGGATAGGTCGGCACGCCCTTTGGCTCAAGGAATGCCTTAGCTGCCGCATTGCTATTTTCATCACCCGAGAAAGAGACGTAAATCGGCTTATCCGGGAACCGTTTCTTCTGATCAATAATGAAGTCGAGCTTCATTTCGCCTAGCTCATCAGCCAAGATCAAAATCGTCACAACGGAATCAACATTTGGATCTTCAAGCAACGCCGTCATGGATTCGCGCCAGGCAAACTCCATGCCGTTAACGGTCGCCGAAGGGAAAATATCCACCGGGTTCGTAATATTGATAAAAGGCGGGCTGATTTCCTCGAGCCGCGCCTGTGTCTTTGCCGTTATCTTAGAAAATTCCAGCCCGGTCCGTTGCTTACAGATATCTGAAATATGAACAATGAACGCGCCGGAAGGCGATACAAAACCAACGCGGTTGCCCGCCGGGACTGGCATTAACGCGGCTGCTTTCGCCACTGTAAATAAATGCGTAAACTCATCGATGCGCACCACGCCCGCCTGTTTCAGGGCGCCATCGAGAATATTGTCGTCCGACCCTAATGACGCCGTATGAGACATCGCCGCTTTGGCGCCATCTTCGGTCGCACCACCTTTGAGCATAACGACCGGCTTCTTTTTTGTGACTTTACGGGCGATCTCGAGAAACTTATGCGGGCGATGCAGGCTTTCGAGATACACAAAAATAGCTCCGGTCTCGGGATCATCAGCAAGAAATTCCAGAACATCAGCCTCGTCAATATCGACGGCATTGCCAAGCCCAATACAGCGCGCCACGCCATAATGTTCGCCCGACATGATAGAGCGCATCATCGCACCCGTAAAATTGCCGGTCTGTGCAATATAAGAAATTGGCCCTTTCGGGATATTGCCTAACGGAAAAAAGCTGGAGGTGAAATTCGCCGGCGTTGAAATATGACCAGCCGTATTGGGCCCGAGAACGCGAACGCCGGTTCGAACGATCACCGCCTTAAGTTCCGCTTGCAAGTCTTCACCGGCGTGATCAACCTCAGCGAAACCACCTGCTGCTAGCACGACGGACTGGATACCCCGTTCCGCACAATCGGCAATTGCTTGCGGAGTTTGCGCCGCCGGTAACATCACAATTCCCATATCAACGCCCTTTGGAAGAGCCTCAATTGTTTTCGAGACAGCGAAACCGCAAATTTCCCCACCGCGGGGATTTACCGGGTGTATTTTGCCCTTAAAGCCATTAGCAATGAGGTTTTCGATGACAGTGCGTCCCGGCTTTCCAGGCGTGGCGGAAGCCCCTACGACAGCAACGGAACGCGGATCGAAGAAAGAACTAAGCTTGGATTTAGACACAAGAGACCTACTTTAAAAAATAGTGGCAGAGCATAGCGAAGTCATCACAGCCGCGATAGGCTTATGCCAAACACCGCGCAATGTTAATAGGTGAAAAAATGTCATATGAAGTTGTCACACTCGATGTCCAGGGGAGCGCCATGGACTGCCTTGTCTTTAAACCACAGGGCGACGGTCCTTTTCCGGGCGTTGTCGTCGCTCAGCACATTCCGAATGCCCATGACGGACTAGAAGCAGATCCCTTCACCATTGATATCGGGGACAAGTTTATTGCGAAGGGCTATGCCTGTGTTATTCCCTTCATTTTCCACTGGTGGCCGGTCGGCACCGATCTCGAGATCAAGCGCGAGGAATGGGACGATGCCAAAACGATCGCCGACCTGGATGCCGCTTGTGGATTGCTCACCAGTCTTGATGGCATTGATACTGATCGTATCGCGATCATGGGTCATTGCTGGGGTGGCCGTATGTCCTGGCTTGGGGCTTGCCATAATCCGCAATATAAAGTCCTCGGCACCCTCTATGGCGGTCGCATAAAAATAGGCATGGGTGAAGGTAACCCTGCCCCGATTGATCTCGTCGGCAACATGAAGTGCGACGTCATCGGGATTTTTGGCAAAGAAGATCAAAACCCCTCTCAGGAGGATGTTGCCGATCTTGATGCTGCCCTCACCGCTGCCGGGATTGATCATGAGTTCCACAGCTATGACGGCGCCGGCCACGGTTTTCAGGACTTTGTCACGGAAGATCGCTACCGACCCGAAGCAACCGAAGATTCCTGGACAAAACTATTTGCGTATTTCGACGCCCGCCTGCAATGAGGCACAACTTGACGTTCAAATAACGTCAGTCATAATAAATCCACTTGTTCCCAGGGGAGCCTCGTTAGGAGGCTGAGATCCCGCCAGCATTACCACTCACGGTGCTGCAACGCGGAGACCCTTCGAACCTGATCCGGGTTATGCCGGCGTAGGGAAAGGGAAATCGTGCTTGTTACCCCCTTCATCCCTGCATTTTTGGCAACCGGATTCAGGCCGTGTTTTTGCTCGTGAGGATGTCTGTTTGTGACCGAGGCGCAGATCATTGAGACCCTACTCGATTTCATCGCTGCCGATAGCACCAGTGACGATCAATTCAATGCGCTCGCGTTGCAGATATTTGCCTATCAATTCGAAAATAACGTCCCCTATCAGCGCTTCTGCCGCCAGCGCGAAAAAACACCGCGAACCGTACAGAACTGGCGGAGCATTCCTGCAGTTCCGATCAATGGCTACAAAGATCTAACACTCAGCTGTTGTGACCCCGAATCCGCAGAGCGGATTTTCATGACCAGCGGTACGACTAAAGACGGAGTCCGGGGAAAATGTCATCACCCATCACTGTCGGTCTACGACGCCTCGATGATTACGGCTTTTCGCCAACGCTTTATGCAGGAACACGCCTCGCTGCGGATGGGCATCCTGTTTTCAACAGAACAGACAATGCCCAATTCTTCGCTGGCGCATTATTTGGCTTTAGCGCTCGATAAGTTCGGGTCAGACGGCAGCCGCTATTTTTTCAATGATGGCGGGCTGGATAGTGAACAGCTCTTTGCGGAACTGGAGCGTGCCGTACAAACTGGCGAACCCTATGCCCTGCTTGGTGCCAGTTTCAGTTTTGTTCATGTGATGGACGAGATGGACCGTCTCGGCAAAACTGTTTCGCTACCGGAAGGCAGCAGAATCCTCGATACCGGTGGCTTTAAGGGCCAGTCACGCGAACTGGAGCTCGATGAGTTTTATGATCTCCTCGAAGCCCGTTTTGGTGTTCCGCGGGGTCAATGCATCAATATGTATGGCATGACCGAACTCAGCACGGAGTTTTACGACTGGGGCAACGCCACCTGCCCTTCCGTTAAATCCGGACCCCACTGGATACGCAGCCAAATCGTCAATCCGTTGACGGGCGAAGAACTGCCGAAAGGAGAAAAAGGCGTTCTGGTTCATTGCGACCTCGCCCATTTTAATTGTGTCTCGTCAATCCTCACTGAAGATGCCGGTATCGAAGTCGATGACGGTTTCCTGTTGCTCGGGCGTGCCGAGGGTGCCGAAGCCAAAGGCTGCTCGATGGCGGTCGATGAGTTCCTGAAAGCAGCGCAGGGGTAAATAGATGTCACTCAAAGCAGGATATCTTCCAGGTTTGCAAGACGACGATGTCGAATGGCAAACGCTATCCTATGAGCGGGACGGCCCGGCGATAGAGGTATCGGTTCCGCTGCTCAGTCACCGGCAAATGAAAGCTCTGTCCGGACGTATTAAAGAGGCTAGCCAACGTCACCTGAAACCAATGGCGGTCTCTGACATTGCAGCAACGATAGATACCGTCATTGCTAGGCTTTTGGACCGCAGCGACCCCTACCGTGAACAGGCCGAAGAATATCTCCCCAAAATCACCGGTTATGATGCCGAAATGGTGAGGTTGGGCCTGACAGGCTATCTCAAGACATTTCGACTGTCGGAGCTTAACCGGTTTCTTGCCGAGGATTTCGTCAATCCAAAAATACTCGATGAATTCCAACCTTTGCCCAAGGGTGGTTATGGTAAAGCCTACGGTCCCGATCTACTCGCTCATATCTGGGCCGGTAATGTTCCTGGTCTGCCCCTATGGAGCCTCATATCCGGCTTACTGGTAAAGGCCGGAAACATCGGCAAGGTCGCCAGCGCCGAGCCCCTCATGGCGAGTTGGTTCGCAGAACTGGTAGCCGAGATCAACCCTACGCTTGGCCAATGCCTGGCCGTTGTGTGGTGGAAGGGCGGTGACATAGACCGCGAGCAGGCTTTGCTCAACCAGGCCGACCTGGTGGTTGCCTATGGCAATAACGACACACTGCAGCAGGTTCGTGATCGGACGCCGATCACCACACGCTGTCTGACCTACAGCCATAAGGTCAGCTTTGGCATGATCTCGAGGGCCGCCCTCGACACTGGCAAGGCCTGGGCCGTCGCCCATCAGGCCGCCTATGACATCGTGCGCTATGACCAACAGGGCTGTTATTCGCCGCATCTATTCTTTGTCGAAAAGGGTGGTGCCGTCACGCCACAGGAATTCGCACAGTATATAGCCAACGAGCTCAATTGTTTTGAAGAGAAATTTCCGCGTCGTGCCCTGAGCATCGAAGAAGCTGGTGGGGTCGCAGCATGGCAGCAGACAGAAGAGATGAAGTCATTTTCTGATGAGAACAGTACCGTCATGAGTGATGCCAACGGAGCCTGGAGTGTCGCCTATTCCGAAGCAGAAGATAATTTGGCGCCCTCCGGCCTGAACCGGACGGCCAAGGTCATTTCTGTCGAGACTCTGGACGATGTCCCCGCCCGAATTTCCCCTTATAAAGCATTCCTCCAGACTGTCGGAATTGCCGCGGCACCGGAAGAATTACGTCGCCTGGCCGATTTGCTTGGAACGGTTGGAGTCACCCGGATCAGCGCTCTCGAGCATATGACATCTCCGGAAGCGGGATGGCATCATGATGGTCGCTTTAATCTGCTCGACCTTGTCACCATGACTGAAGTTGAACGATCAGCCGAGACCGCCGCCGAAGCTTTTTCGGATTATGTTGATTGAGCTGATGGAATTGGGCCGATGAGTTTCCTGACAGTCAACGAAGCGTCCTACTGCTATCAAGGCAATGAGGCCGTCGTCGACAGGGTGCAATGGTCAATTGCTCAGGGTGAATTTCATTGCCTGGTCGGTCGTAGCGGTTGCGGCAAGACAACATTACTCAAGATTGCCGCAGGCCTTTTGCAACCGACCTCCGGTTCGATCTTTATCGATGATACTCAGGTTGTCGAACCCAGCGATCAGGTCGGCTTCGTGTTTCAGGCCCCGACCCTGCTCGAATGGCTACCCGTCACTGACAATGTATTGCTACCTATCTCTCTGAAACGGCGGGTAACAGCCAAAGACTATACCCGCGCCGCAGAACTTCTGGAGTTAGTCGGGCTGGGCAGCTTCACCAAACGCCATCCACAAGAGCTGTCGGGCGGACAGCAAAGCCGGGTGGCCATCGCCCGCGCGCTGATCAGGGAGCCAGCATTCCTGATGCTCGATGAACCGTTTGCGGCGCTCGACGCGATTACCCGGGCCGAGCTGCAGGATGATTTGCTGCGCCTGTGCGAACACCAAAAGACCACGGTCCTGTTTGTGACCCACGATATCGCGGAAGCCGCTTATCTGGGAGATTTCGTAACCGTTATGTCTCAGGGCGAACTCCAACAAGCTATCCCTATTGATCTCGCGAAACCGCGGGCACCCGAAATTCGTTATGACAGTACGTTTAACGCGCTATGTCTCAAAATCCGGAAAACCATGGATGGTACGGCATGAGTATCCGGATTTATTCCTTTTTTCTGCTCATAGCCCTGCTCGTTGGGTGGGAAGTGATTTGCAGGCTGTTAGGCATTTCGGCATTGGTGATCCCGACCCCTACTGCAGTCCTGGAAGCCTTATGGAGCACACTGGAAAGCGGCTATTTGTGGCCGCATATATGGATCACAACAGCAGAAATGGTGCTTGGGCTCGCCTTGGGCTGCGGTATCGGCTTTGTCTGCGGCATCATTCTTGGCGAGACCGAATTTCTCAGGCGATTGCTCTACCCCTACATCATCGCCAGCCAGGTTGTCCCAAAACTGGCTCTTGGGCCTCTCTTTATCGTCTGGTTCGGGTTTGGCATGACGTCCACGGTCGTCATCACAGCTTTGATTTGCTTTTTTCCGTTACTGGAAAACACCCTGACCGGCATCCACCATATCGATCCGCAAAAGCGGGAGCTGTTTCGCATGCTGCGGGCCAGCCGAATGCAAACGCTGTTCCGGCTCAAAATCCCCTCTGGATTGCCGGTGATCATGGCCGGTGTCCGCGTCGCCGTTGTCCTGGCACTGGTCGGCGCCGTCGTCGGTGAGTTTATCGGTGGCCGGGAAGGCCTCGGCGCCGCCATTATTGCCGCACAGGGAATGATGGATTCAACCCTGATGTTCGCGCTCTTCATCGTCATCACCTTCCTTGGGATGATTTTTTATCAAGCAGCTATCTGGTCGGAGCGTTGGTTACTCCGTCGCCATATTAAAGGAAAAACACAATGAAATTTTTGGGAATTTTGACAGCCTTATCGCTGACTGCCAGCATCGCTCAGGCGCAAAAATTGGACAGCTTTACCGTCGCAGGGTGGAGCAAACCCATCAGCGAAATTACCAATCTGCTTGCCGAACCCGATAAGGGTTTCTTCAAAGCCAGGGGGATCAAGCTGGGATACGTACCGGGAACCGGTGGGGGTTCTGCTATTCGGAATATGCTAACCGGCAAGGCCGACGTGGCCTTTACGGACCCAGCCTCATTTTATCAGGCGCTGGACAAAGGCGAGAAGCTTGTTGCGATCTACAATATTTATCCGCAGAACGTCTTTAATGTCGTATCGCCCAAAGACCGCAACATCACCAAGCCATCAGATCTTAAAGGTAAAAAGATCGGCGTTTACAGCCTGTCCAGCGGAACCCGCCAAAACTTGCAGGTCCTGCTTCATCAAGTCGGCCTAAAGGAATCTGACGTCACCATACAGGTAACCGGGCTTTTGAACTTTGCCCCCGTAATCCAGGGCCAGGTCGATGCAACAGCGGCAACGGATACCGGCCTGTTTGTCGGTAAGTTAAAAGGCCTCAAAGAGGTAAACGTTATTGAGGTTAGAGACTACCTCAACGTGCCGAGCGACATGTTTGTCGTCACTGAGAAGACCTACCAGACGAAAAAGCCGCTCCTGAAGCGCTTCCTTGCCGCCTATCGCGACAGCGCAGCCTGGATGATCAAGAATCCAAAAGAGGCCGCCAAGATTGCCAAAAAACGGGCTATTAATGGCCGTAATGAAGCCATAAATCTTGAGATAATCAAGATCCGGAACATTTCATCGGTTTCGCCGACTACAGCAAAAAAGGGATTGGGCGCCTTTGACCTTGATTTGCTGCAAAAGGGCGCCAATACCTTTAAACAGCTGGGATTGATCAAAAAGGACATCGACATTTCCAGTGTCGTAAAATCGGATTTAATCCCTAAATAAACCACCGGGTCTTCGCTGATGAATTTTGACGGAAAAATTGTTCTGGTTACCGGTTCCAGCCGCGGCATAGGCGCCGCCATTGCCAAGGCTTTTGCCGCTGAGGGAGCAACCGTCATCGTCAACTATGTCCAAAACGTGGACGCCGCCGATGACGTCGTCGCCGCCTGTAAAAAAGCGGGTGGCGACGCAATAGCCATTCAGGCAGACGTAACATCAGGCGATCAAATTCAGGCGCTGGTTGATCAAACTTTGATGGACTTTGCGAAAATAGATGTTGTCGTTAACAACGCCTTTAAACCCTACACTTTTGATCCCGATAATCGCAAACAGTTCTCAGAGCTGAACTGGCAGGATTATCAGGACCAGCTCGATGGTGCGCTGTTCTCGACCTACACAATGTGTCAGGCAGTCCTCCCTGCCCTCAAGAAACGGACCCAGGGCAGTATCATTAACATTGCGAGCGACCTCGTTGCCCGGCCCACGATCCCCTATCATGACTATACGACGGCGAAGTCAGCCTTGATCGGGTTCAGTCGCAACCTGGCGATGGAGCTCGGCCCGCTCGGTATACGCGTGAATTGTGTGGCACCTGGATTGGTGTATCCAACCGATGCCAGCCGCGAGACCAAGGAGCGCGTTAAAGAGATGATTATTGCGCAAACGCCAATGCACCGCATTGCCTCCCCGGAAGACATTACTGGTCCTGTGATGTTCCTCGCTTCTGACTGGAGTCGTTTCATGACCGGCCAGACTCTTTATGTCGATGGCGGATTGGTGATGAAATGAGAATGTTTATGTATAAGACAATTCGGGTCTCCGCTACACTGGCCCTATTATTTGGCATACAGGCGGTTTCAAACCCTGCCAACGCTTTTTGCGTCGTCAACCTTTGGAAAGACACACTTCACGTAAAGCTGAAGACCTACAACCCCCTGGGAAATTTTCACCGGATGATAAAATCCGGGGACAAAGCCTGTTGCGAATGGTTTGACCGAAACTGCAATCCCAGCGCATCGCGTGACGGCACCATTGTCTTTGATATTCGGAGCCGAAACAAAAAGCCGCGAGAACTATATTGTTCGACAGGCTTGCAAAAACGCGTTGTTGGCGTCGGCGGCGGTACGATCACCGTTCGGGAAAATATTTCCAAGATCGGTGGCCTGGAATGCGACAGCCGAGACTATCTGGCCCGCCCTGTCACAGCGACATTACCAGCCAATAGCTATGGTGTTCCGATGTTCAAACTTCCAGACCAGGTCCCCCCTGTTGGGCCAAGTCTGCATGATCAAAACGCCGCCCCTCAATAGCAATAGGCAACGTCACTGGAAAAATTCAGGAACTATATCCAAGGTTTGGCGACAACCACTTTTCCATATCTGCCAGATCCCTGTCCTTCCGCTTTGCGTAATCTGCCACCTGGTCCTTATTGATTTTCCCAACTCCAAAATAGTGCGCCTCGGGATTCCAAAGGTACCAACCCGATACGGCAGCGCCGGGATGCATAGCAAAAGATTCTGTCAGGGTTATACCCAGCCGATCCGCATCAAGGAGCTTAAACAACGTTTCTTTTTCGGTGTGATCGGGACAGGCTGGATAGCCGGGAGCTGGACGAATTCCCTGATAGCGTTCCTGGATCAAATCGTCGTTTTCAATGACTTCATCCCGGGCAAAACCCCAATACTCTTTTCGGACACGCTCATGCAACCGCTCCGCAAAGGCCTCCGCCAACCGGTCAGCCAAAGCCTTGACCATGATTGCGTTGTAATCATCATTATCAGCTTCATATTTTTCCGCTAACGCATCAGCACCAAAAATCGCCACCGAAAAGCCTCCGAACCAATCAGCGAGCCCGGTTTCCTTTGGTGCGACAAAGTCAGACAGGGCGTAGTGCGGTCGACCGGCGGATTTCTTACCCTGCTGACGCAACGTATGGACGGTCGCCAAAATTTTGGCGCGTTTAACATCGTCATAGAGCACAATGTCATCACCATCGGCATTGGCAGGCCAGAAACCGATCATACCGCGTGCCGTGAATAACCCTTCAGAGACAATTTTGTCGAGCATTTGACGACCATCAGCGAACAGACTTCGCGCCGCTTCACCGATGACTTCATCCTCCAGAACGCGGGGATAGGCGCCGTGAAGCTCCCATGCATGGAAGAAAGGCGTCCAATCGACACGGGGCAACAATTCCTCTAAAGGATAATCATCAAAGTCCCAGGTCCCGATAAGACGCGGTCGCGGCGGCAAGACTTCTGACCAGTCGATCGCAAACTTATTCTCGCGGGCTTCTTCGATCGACACACCACGCGTGCCGTCATCAGCACCTTCATAACGTGCCCGCACATTTTCGTAATCTTCGGAAACCTCTTTTACAAACGGGTCGCGCCCATCGTCTGACGTCAATGCCGACACGACACCGACGCTACGAGATGCATCGAGAACGTGAACTACCGGCGCATGATAGGACGGTTCAATTTTAACGGCGGTGTGAACCTTTGACGTCGTTGCGCCACCAATCAGCAAGGGTAGATCCAACCCCTGACGCTCCATCTCTGAAGCGACATGCACCATCTCATCAAGGGACGGCGTGATAAGACCGGAAAGGCCAATCACGTCTGCCTTTTCTTCAATAGCCGTATCGATAATCTTCTGGGCCGGAACCATGACACCCAGATCAATGACCTCATAATTGTTGCACTGCATAACGACGCCAACGATATTCTTGCCGATGTCATGCACATCGCCTTTGACCGTCGCCATGACAATTTTACCTTTGGCCTGATGCGACAAACCCGACTTAAGCTTTTCCTCTTCGATATAGGGGATCAGGTGGCCAACCGCCTGTTTCATCACCCGGGCGCTCTTTACAACCTGGGGCAAAAACATTTTGCCCGCTCCAAAAAGGTCACCGACAACATTCATCCCGTCCATCAGCGGCCCTTCGATCACCTCAATCGGGCGATCAAATTCCAGCCGGGCTGCTTCCGTATCTTCAATGATGTAGGCGTTAATACCATTGACGAGGGAGTGGCTTAGCCGTTCATTCACAGGCGCCTCACGCCAGGAGAGATCCTCCTCTTTTTTTGATCCGCCACCGACGAACTGATCAGCAACTTCGAGCAAACGCTCTGTTGCATCATCGCGACGGTTTAGGATGACATCTTCAACGCGCTCGCGAAGATCATCTGGAATGTCGGCGTAAACCGCCAGCTGACCAGCATTAACGATACCCATCGTCATGCCGGCTTCGACCGCATAATACAAAAACACAGAATGCATCGCGCGCCGAACCGGCTCGTTCCCCCGGAAAGAGAACGAGATATTACTCAGTCCGCCCGAAACCTGGACATGCGGCAACTGTTGACGAATGAGACGCGTCGCTTCGATGAAGTCGACGGCATAGTTGTTATGCTCTTCGATACCTGTCGCAACGGCGAAAATATTGGGGTCGAAAATGATATCTTCTGGCGGGAACCCAACCTGATTGACCAGAATGTCATAAGCTCGGGAGCAAATTTCAATTTTGCGCGCTTGCGTATCAGCCTGGCCCTCTTCATCAAACGCCATAACGATTACCGCCGCTCCATATCGGCGCACCAGACGGGCCTGCTCAATGAAACTCGCCTCGCCTTCCTTCATGCTGATAGAGTTGACGATCGGCTTGCCCTGGACGCATTTCAAGCCTGCTTCGATAACCGACCATTTCGACGAGTCGATCATCACGGGGACACGGCTGATATCGGGTTCAGCGGCAATTAAATTCAGGAACGTAACCATTGCCGCTTCGGAATCAAGCAACCCTTCATCCATATTAACGTCAACAATCTGGGCGCCGTTCTCGACCTGTTGCAGGGCTACTTCTGTTGCCGTTTGATAGTCGTTTTCCTTGATCAACTTTGCGAACCGGGCGGAGCCGGTAACATTTGTGCGTTCACCGACATTCACAAATAGCGAATCCGAACCGATATTTTGCGGCTCTAATCCAGAAAGCCTGAGCTGCAGGTCAATTTCGGGGACTTTCCTGGGCGCTAAACCTTCTACTACATCCGCGATGGCCCTGATGTGATCTGGAGTCGTCCCACAACAACCACCGACCATATTAAGGAACCCTGACTGGGCAAACTCGCCCAATGTCTCCGCCATCATTTCGGGAGTCTCGTCATAACCGCCAAACGCATTTGGGAGACCAGCATTGGGGTGACACGAAACATATGTATCAGCGATACGCGAGAGCTCTTCGACATAGGGCCGCAGATCCTTGGGGCCCAAAGCGCAGTTTAACCCAATGGAAATTGGATTTGCGTGACGGATTGAATTCCAGAACGCCTCTGTCGTTTGCCCTGTGAGCGTCCTGCCGCTCTGATCTGTGATTGTCCCGGAAATCATGACCGGTACATCGAAATCAAACGTCTCCGCAACGCTATCGATCGCAAACAAGGCTGCTTTACAGTTCAAGGTATCGAAGACGGTTTCGACCAGGATGAGGTCAGCACCACCTTCTAGCAATCCCCGAACGGCCTCAGAATAGGTCTCGACGAGCTCGTCAAACTTTACGTTTCGAAACCCCGGATCATTCACATCAGGTGAGATTGATGCCGTTCTGTTAGTGGGACCGAGAACACCGGCGACGAAACGGGGACGGTTTTCATCATTCGCAGTAACCGCGTCGGCCGCTTCGCGGGCCAAACGGGCGCCATCACGGTTCAAATCAAAAACCGCGTCTTCCATCATGTAATCAGCTTGTGCAATCCGTGTGGAAGAAAACGTATTTGTCTCCAACACATCCACACCCGCATTCAGATAGGCCGTATGCAGGTCCCGTATAAGGTCTGGCTGCGTTAGAATCAGCAGATCATTATTGCCTTTAACGGGGCAGGGATGGTCAGCAAAGCGATCTCCACGAAAACTCGCCTCATCGAGCTCATGTCCCTGGATCATCGTCCCCATCGCGCCGTCGATGATGACAATCCTGTTGTCGAGCTGCTCTTTTAATTTGCGAAATCGCTCGGCACGAACCTCAGGATCCAAAGCGCCGAGAACCGCTTCTGATCGATCAGCAGTATCTTTTAACATTGTGGTACTCGTACTACTCATGGTTATGCGTCTTTCAGATTTTGAGGACGCAAGCCAAGAATATGAGCAATGGCATAGGTCAAATCGGCGCGATTAAGCGTATAAAAATGAAAGTCAGTTATGCCCTGGGCGTGTAGTTGACGGCATTGTTCAGCGGCAACGGTCGCAGCGACGAGCCGTCGGGATTCAGGATCGTCATCAAGCCCTTCAAAGAGTTCCGCCATCCAGTCGGGTACGCTGGTTCCAGACATTTCGCTGAATTTTACGACTTGGGCAAAGTTCTGGACCGGGAGAATGCCCGGAACGATTGGCGCTTCAATACCCGCATCTCTGACCCGGTCCATAAATCGTAGGAACGGCTCTGCGCCAAAAAAGTACTGGGTAATAGCCCGGTCGGCGCCAGCATCCAGCTTGCGCTTTAAATTATCAATATCCGAGTCGACGTTTTCTGCGTGTGGATGTCCCTCTGGATAGGCTGCAACACTAATATCAAAATCCGCAATTTTCTTGAGCCCAGCCACTAGATCGACAGCATAGGCGTACCCATTCGGGTGCGGCTGATAGGCACTTTCCCCATCAGGTGGGTCGCCCCGCAGGGCAACAATATGACGCACTCCCGCGTCCCAATAATCACGCGCAACCGCATCCACCTCATCAGTCGTCGCATTGACACAGGTCAGGTGGGCTGCGGGAGTGAGACTTGTTTCTTTGAGAATCCGGACGACGGTCGCATGGGTCCGTTCGCGCGTCGAACCTCCTGCCCCATAGGTGACTGACACAAAACGTGGCTGTAAAGGCTCTAGTCTTTGAATTGATGCCCAGAGCGTTTCCGCCATTTTTTCCGTTTTTGGGGGGAAAAACTCAAACGAGACTTTCAGGTCACGTGGAGCGCCAGCAGGAAA
>CALIBP010000042.1 GCA_938048165.1 uncultured Alphaproteobacteria bacterium
TTACCCATTATATACCGCGCGCCTTTGATCAACTGGCTGACATCATCACGTCGGAGTCGATGGATTTTGTGCAGTTACCTTACTCCATCGCTGTGCGAGAGGCAGAACGCCGGTTGCTGCCGTTGGCGGCGGATAATGACGTTGCCGTAATCGTCAATCGGCCTTTCGATGGCGGAAATATGTTTGGCGCTGTTCGAGGAAAGCCGTTACCGGATTGGGCCAAAGAATTTGGTTGTGAGAGCTGGGCAGCGTTCTTTTTAAAATATCTGCTTGGAAATCCGGCGGTTACCTGTCTCATTCCCGCAACCGGAGTCATATCGCATATGTTGGATAACATGGCCTCCGGGCTAGGAGATTTGCCGGACGCCGAGATGCGTCAACGAATGGTAAATTTTATAGAGAGGCTATAGAGCTTTTTTGAAAGGTGGGTTTAGCGCCGTATAAACCGGAATCCTGCGATACCAATTCCAAAAATTAAGATCGTCGCTGGCTTAGGAATGGGTGTATCCTCTAATCCCACGTTCGCTGCCAGAAGATCGATGGTGGCTTGTGTCCCTGCCCCCTCTATGCATGATGTCGAAAATTCTCGATCATTCAGCCGGTTCGCGTTGGGTAGTCCTGTTGCGCCGGATGCCATCAGCGGGTCGAGTCCATTTGGCGTTACCGCACCTGAAAAATTACAATGCTCCAGACCGAGCGTATGGCCGATCTCATGCGCGAGAGTGCCCTCTATGACGTGGGTCGTCTGAAACAGGTCACCAGCCGTTCCATGAGCATTCAAAATACCCGAGAAGATTTCATCGGTATATAAGGCTGCAATGGTGTTGCCCGCGAGGCCGAACGCACTATTTAAGAACGCTTCTCCGAGTGGTTCACTCGCGTTATTGGCGTTTCCCACGGCAACATAGTAATAATTGCTGTCGCCATTTGCCGTAGCACCACCATCGCCGATCGTTCCTCGGACAAAATCGACAGCAAGTTGCTGACCCGAGGGAATAGAAGGGGAAACTATATTGTGAAAGTCGTTTTTGAGTTCTGTCATTATAGACGCAATAACGGTATTCCTTTGCCCACTACTAAATCCGTAAGGCGTTACATCGAATGAAGACATGGCCACTGTATTAAGGCCACCGTAGATTCCAACTGGATCGAAATCGATTACGAACATCAAAGCATTTGCCCGATTAAACGGGGCGCTGACGATCGCGGACAAAAGCAAGACTATTGCTACTGCGGAGGTAATCGAACGATTCATCTTATAAGTCATCGACCCTGATAGGTGGCCAGAAAACCCCCGTTTATCTGGCACAGACTTTAATTCGTTGTTATATGGACACTACGGGAAATAATCGTTTATTTCAAAGACAGTTCGCAAGAAATATCTGAGCCGAAGAATTAGAATTTCTTTTATATTTCAATGGGTAACAGAAAAAATTCGAAAAAATTATAAAATTAATGGCATGGATTAAACTTATTTCAACCAGTGATGTGTTTTTGGCTTCCCTAATTTACCGACTCCTATTGGATTTTAGGAATTTTTATTCCCCTGGCCTTGTGAGCTTGCTGTTGGAGTATCAATTGTTGTCACCAAGGTCGTGTCTCCTGATAATAGGTCTGCTGAATAATAAAGAATAATATACTTTAAACGGGATAGAAAAATTGACAGAAGTAACGCGCGCCAATGGGCACCGACTTGATGGCATCTTGCCTCTGGGTGAACCCCCTATGCCAGGGCCACAGCCAACTGACGACGATGTCGCCTTTGATCTTGAGGTGGGGTTATCCGCGGTAAGGTCGCTGCGGTCTAAAATACCGGCTGACGCTCATAGTGCCAGAAATCTTGGCACGGAGAGGGAAGGCAATGCCGTACTCATTGATACCGACGGTACTCTGGTTACAATTGGCTACCTGATAACCGAGGCGACAGACATAGAAATCGGTGGACCAAATGGCGATGAGGTTCCGGCACAGGTTGTTGGATATGACCATAGAACCGGATTTGGTTTGGTCAGAACGGTGGAACCTCTCGATCTCACACCACTTCCGATAGCTTCCAATGTCGACAATATATTGACCGATGATCAGGTTGTTGTCGCAGCATCGGGAGGTATTCCGTCCGCAATATTAGGGCACGTTGTTGACCGACGAGAGTTTGCAGGTTCTTGGGAATATTTGCTCGATTCCGCAATTTTCACTGCACCGTTGCATCCGAGATGGAGTGGTGGTGCTCTAATTGACCCTCGTTCCGGCTCTCTTGTCGGAATTGGATCGCTGTTTGTTCAGGATCCCGGAGGGAATAGCAGTGAAAGTCAGGGGAACATGTTTGTCCCAATCGATTTGTTGCCGCCAATTTATCAAGAGCTTGTAGATACCGGACGTGCGCAAAAGAACGCAAAGCCTTGGTTAGGGATGCAAACAACTGAAGCGCTGGGGCATTTGGTTGTTTCAGGAGTTCACGATGGTGGGCCGGCGGATCAAGCTGATTTACAGGTTGGTGATATTATCGAAGAAATTGAATCTCAGGCTGTCGAAAGCCTATCAGACATGTATCGTAAGATTTGGTCGGCCGGTGGTGCAGGCGCCGATGTTAGTATTAGCGTTGTGCGTGGATCGCGCCAAATCGACGTTGTTATCCGGTCAGGTGATCGTCATGATTATCTGAAGGTGCAGCGTCGGCACTGAGGATTACTTCGCCGAAATAATAGATCACATCATTCCAGAATTATTTGTCAGCGTTCAATCTAGCGATTCTGGCATCTGCGACGGCGATCGCAACCCGGACATTCTCATTTTCCTGCGGTAATACTGAAAGCGCCTGCCTATAGGCGTGCCACTTATCCAGAGTTCCTGTAAGCAGATCGGGCTCGCCTTCAATCTCTATTCGTTGGTTAGGTCGTTCGGTGTTTTTATTAGGCGAATTACCTTTGTTTGATGCAGGCAACATCATTTTTACGTCGAGAGCGGTCGTGCCCTGCGGTGTCGGATAAATCCAATACCGATCACCGCCAAGGACAATAGGGCGAATGAAGGTGGCGCGGGAACTTCAGCATATCCCCGAGCATCGACAAAAAGACCGACGCTGGTAACCGACCCTGCGAGAACGACAACATCAACCGAGAAAATATCAGAATCTGAAAACGATTCGGAAGTGCCGTTAAGACCATTCGCTATTGCGAGTTGATCAACGTCGAAAATATCTTCACCTACTTGTTCGCCGATCGAGTCAAAAATCAACGTGTCTACAATGATGCTGGAGAAGGAGATCGCTTTTTGGTTTATGCCAGAGGTCGACGCCATGACAGAATAGGCCCAATCAATTCCTAACGTGACAGTGATATCTTCGGTGCCGGCATTGCCGAAAAATATTTCACCATTTGTAACCTAGTCTGAGGTGGACTGTCCCCCGAGAGGCGCCGCGCTACCGCTAGCGGTAGACATGTTAGAGACGCTGACAGCGGTGATAATCGCCAAAGGTGTCCCTGAAATTATCAGGGTTGATTCGGTTATTGCAGCACTAGCCGTACCGCTTGTAACCGTCCCACTCTCGGGAAGGCTCGCTTCCGACGTACCCTCGATTACGAGTGTCGGTGGTTTGGAAACGGGCCCTGAGGTTGTGCTGAATCCTGTTATCGTCACCGTCGCTGAGGAACTGGAGCTATAAGTCGCGATGGCATGGGCAGGTCCGGACACAGCAATGATCACACCAAAGGCGGCAATCATCATCGCAATCATCCTGTTCCTGAACTTTAAAACCGTCATTGACCATATTTTCAGTGTAAATACTTTGTGAAGCACACACTGCCCCGCTACGTCGAAGCAAGAAGTGTGCCATTGTCGTTAAAATGATGGATTCCAGCTAGTTATCAAGGGTAGCTGCAATTTGATATGACCTAACTGTAAAATTTACCGACAGTACACAGCCAAACGCCGCTAAATCCCAGGATTAACCTCTGTCCTCCCATTCTTGCTGAACCTCTATGTCGGGTTCATTCTTCTGATGAATTGAGCGCAATTTCGCATATGAATTGGATGATATTAGGTGTGAAAGAGCCCACACAGCCATTGCCCTTACCAACGGGGATTTGTCTTCTAGTTTAGCTTCTGCATAAGGTATTAACTCGGCCATCCTGCTGTTGCCGATGGCGATCAGGACATTTCGGATAAATCGATCACGGCCCAGCCGTTTTACCGGTGAACCTGAGAAGATTTGTCTAAAGGCGGCATCATCCAGCTGCACCAGGTCTACGAGCCGCGGCCACCGTAACTCCAGCCTAGCTTCAAGTTCTGGTTCGTTCGTTAGGTGTGCAAATTTATTCCAAGGGCAAACAGCGAGACAATCGTCGCAGCCATAAATCCGATTGCCAATTGCTTCTCTGAATTCGAGGGGAATGTGACCCTTATGCTCAATTGTTAAATACGAGATACATCGGCGAGCATCGAGCTTATAAGGTGCCGGGAAGGCATTTGTGGGACAGGCAGAGAGACAGCGAGAGCAACTACCACAGTTGTTTTCGCCTTCACTCTCCTCAGCCAATGATAAGGTCGTGTAGATTTCGCCCAGGAAAAGCCAGGACCCGGCGGTCTTCGACACCAGGTTTGTGTGTTTACCTTGCCATCCAAGTCCAGCCTTTGCAGCTAGTGGCTTTTCCATAACCGGCGCAGTATCGACAAAAAGCTTTACGTCACCGTTGAGATCATCGGCGATATATCGGGCGAGAACCCGGAGTTTCTTTTTGGCGACATCGTGATAATCCCGTCCACGGGCATATACGGAAATTGCACCACGCTCGGGCTTGTCGAGCACTTCTAGCGGGTCGTCTTTCGGGCCGTAATTCAATCCGACGACGATTACACTTTTCGCCTCTGGCCATAGATCCGTTGGTTGAGATCGCTGCTGAGTGCGTTCGGCTAGCCAGCCCATATCGCCGTGATATCCGTTTGAAATATAATCACAGAGACGTTCACGCGCTTTCTCGCTGAGCGTTGCTGGCGCAAACCCAACAACGTCAAACCCCAATGTCAGGGCGCGATCCCTTATCGAAGCTGTTGCGTCTGCTTTGTCTGGTTGTGCTTTGCTCACCCGCGCCCGCGATAGGTAGAGACGCCTTGATCCGGAATCCACAGATCAGCGGGCGGATGGCCATTTTGATAGAACACGTCTATCGGCATACCGCCCCGCGGATACCAATAACCGCCAATCCTTAACCAATGTGGTGACAGTAATTCTTCAAGCCGTTTTGCAATGCCGACCGTACAATCTTCATGAAAAGCACCGTGATTTCTGAATGACCCAAGAAAAAGCTTTAAGGACTTGCTTTCGACAATCCATTCGTTCGGCGCGTAGTCGATAACCAGATGAGCAAAATCGGGCTGGCCGGTAACCGGGCACAGGCTGGTGAATTCCGGGCAGGTAAACCTCGCGAGATACATCGTACCCGTTTGTGGATTGCTGACCCGCTCCAATACCGCTTCTTCTGGAGATGCCGGCATCGGCGTATGGGCACCAAGTTGGGTCAATGTTTCGTCACTATTCGCAGTCATTGACTATCTCCGTCATCTATTTGGTTTCCGACACAACTGCACCAGCTTCTTGTTCCGCAGCAAATGTGGCCACGAAGTTACTCATCGTTTCATTCTCAATCGCGTCACGCATGGCGGCCATCAAGGCCTGATAGTAATGCAGGTTGTGCAGTGTCAAAAGCATTCCCGCCAGCATTTCGCCGGCTTTAATGAGGTGGTGAAGATAGGCCCGGCTATAGTTGGTGCAAACTCGACATGTACAGCGCGTATCAAGCGGTCTTTCATCCTCCGTATGTTTTGCATTGCGAAGGTTGAGCGAGCCGCCGCGGACAAAGGCCTGGCCGGTACGACCTGATCGAGTTGGAATGACGCAATCGAACATATCGATCCCGCGTTGAACAGCGCCAACGATATCGCCTGGCTTGCCGACACCCATCAGATAATGGGGTCGTTCCTTAGGCAGGCTAGGGACCGTATAGTCAAGCACTTCAAACATGACGTCTTGTGGTTCGCCAATGGCTAACCCGCCAACCGCGTAGCCATCAAATCCGGTTTCAATTAATCGCGCTGCAGATTCATGGCGAAGTTCGCGGTACATGCTTCCCTGGACAATGCCAAACAGCCCGTAGCCTGTTCTTGCGTCAAAGACTTCTTTGCAGCGGACCGCCCACCGCATGGAAAGCTCCATCGATTTGCGGGCATCCGGTTCTGATATAGGCCACTCAGTGCATTCATCCAGAACCATCGTGATGTTGGAACCGAGCAGATTTTGAATTTCTATTGAGCGTTCCGGTGTTAGGTCAATTTTCGTGCCATCGATGTGAGACTGAAAGATGACACCGTCCTCGCTGATCGTCCGCCGCTTCGAAAGCGAGAACACTTGGTAACCGCCGGAATCGGTGAGGATTGGTTTTGGCCAATTCATAAATCGATGCAATCCGCCTAGCCTGGCGACCCGCTCAGCCGTCGGGCGTAGCATCAGATGATAGGTGTTCCCTAAGATGATCTCAGCACCCGTTGCTGCGACATCTTCTGGCATCATGGCTTTTACGGTTCCTGCTGTACCTACAGGCATAAACGCCGGTGTATTGATCTCGCCATGAGCGGTTGATAGACGGCCCCGACGAGCGGCACCATCGGTGGCAATAAGTTCGAATTTGATGCCAGTCGGGGTCATGATGGCTCGTTTTTCTCCAGCAAACAGGCGTCGCCATAGGAATAGAAGCGATATTTCGAATTGACGGCATGGGCGTAGGCGGCCTTCATCCGGCCAAGCCCTGAAAAGGCCGAAACCAACATGAACAGGGTTGAACAGGGCAGATGAAAATTTGTTATCAATCTATCGACAATCCGAAATTTATAGCCGGGCGTAATAAATATATCAGTATCGCCCTCAAAGGGGGCGAGTTCTCCAACAGCAGGCGCCGCTGATTCCAGGAGCCGTAGTGCGGTAGTGCCGCACGCCATTACTTTGCCACCGGCATGACGTGCTTTCATTATCCTCTGGACAGCTGTTTCATCGAGCTGTCCCCATTCAGAATGCATTTTGTGTTCGTCGGTATCCTCGACCTTCACCGGGAGGAACGTGCCAGCGCCTACATGCAAAGTGAGTTCAACGATGTCGATACCCACGTTTTTTATTTCTGATAGCAAGGAGTCCGTAAAATGAAGTCCAGCGGTTGGTGCGGCAACCGCACCAGCTTTGGCAGCATAAACTGTCTGATAGTCTTGGTGATCGGTTTCTCTGACGCCTTCTTTTCGACCTATGTAGGGTGGCAGGGGCATAAAGCCATTTTCAGCAAGGCCACTGAAAACCTCTTGTCCTGAAAACCCGACAACAATCTCGCCGCTATCTCTTTTCTCAACAACGGCAGCAGAAAAGTTGGAGGCGAATTCTATGATGTCGCCTTCGCGCAGGCGTTTTGCGGGGCGCGCAAAGGCGCACCAGGTTTCATCGCCGTTGCGTTTGTGTAGCGTGATCTCGATTGACGCTTCCCCCCGGCGTCCGCGCAAACGGGCAGGAATGACCTTTGTATTATTGACGACCAAAACGTCGCGAGGATTGATTAGCTTTGGTAAATCTCGAACCGAAAGATCGACAAGATCTTCGCCGATATGCAGCAGGCGCGCTGAATCCCGGGGTGTGGCGGGCTCCTGGGCGATTAGCTCTTTTGGGAGATCGAAATCGAAGGCGTCAGTTTTCATGTTCTTTTTGGACTATTGCGTGTTGTCAGCGTTGTTTATCAGGTTTCAGCAAAGCTGTGCCATCTTCTATGAATCATGATAGAGGTAAGGTCCCGCACTTATTGTTTCGCACATGGCCAATATAAAGACCCGACTATCCGCGCTATTTGGCTCGGCGCCCGATGGTGCCAAAGGGGTCGGGTTCATGCTTGGCTCTGCGGCATCCATATCCGGCGCGAACGGGGCTGTCCAGCATCTGTCACACAGCAACCTGCATGTCTTTGAAATCGCGTTTTTTCGGCAGTTGCTTGGCCTGATATTTATGTCCGCGCTTTTTCTCCGCGGCGGCCTCCGCCCTTTAATCACTCGGAAGTTCGGTCTGCATGTCCTGCGATCAGTCCTGAACGTTCTGGCGATGCTGGCGTTTTTCTATGGATTGAGTCTGGAGCCGCTGGCCAAAGTGGTTTCGCTCGGATTGACGGCACCACTCTTTGCGACGGTTGGGGCCGTCATATTTTTGCGGGAACGTATGACCCCGCATCGATGGATTGCGCTTGCGATTGGTATCGCCGGGGCTCTGATAATTTTACGGCCAGGTATACAGGTAGTGTCTCTTGGCGCCTTAATGGTTCTGATATCCAATAGTTTGTGGGCGGTGGCCTTGGTCGTAATCAAGGTACTGACACGAACAGAGTCATCAGTGACCGTGGCGCTCTATTCAAGTCTTTTGCAAACGCCTATCGCCTTTATGTTTGCGGTATTCTTCTGGCAATGGCCAACGGCAGAACAATTATTGTGGCTGGCCGGAATTGCGATTTTTGGAACAATTTCACAGCTCGCATTGACGGAGGCCTTCCGAAAGGCTGATGCGACCCTGGTGCTACCGGCTGATTTCACTAAGGTTATTTGGGCGAGCTTGATTGGTTATTTCTTCTTTAGTCAGGTGCCAGAGATCTGGGTTGGCGTCGGCGCAGTCGTTATTTTCTCGGCGGTTTTCTATAATTCCTACTCGGATGCCCGGTTTTCACGTGCGGGCAGTTCAACGCCGTAGCGATGAAGCTCATGGCCGTTTAGGCGTAGCCATTTTCGTCCCTTCTCGAATTCATCAGACAGCTGTTCGACGATGGTCCAGAAACTCGTTGAATGGTTCATCTCTGCGAGGTGAGCAACTTCATGAGCGACCAGATAATCGAGAACGTAGCGGGGTGCCATGACTACTCGCCAAGAGAAATTTAAATCGCCCCTCGCCGAGCAGCTGCCCCATCGGCTCTTAGTGTCACGAATGGATAACCGGCCATAAGGTGTGCCAAGCATCTTTGATTTTTGGTTAGCGCAGAGGGTAATTTCACAGCCAGCCTCACGCCGATACCAGTCGTGAACCGCCTTGGAAATGCGGGCTGTGGGTGCCGAGACTATTAATTGCTCGCCGTCTTTTTGAACGTCGGCCCGTTTGGCGTTTAGGTGACTGATGGTTAAGGGCTCACCGAGGAAGGGGACGATTTGTCCATCTTCAAAGGGAATTGGGTCGGGGTATTTGGCGAGCCGTTCTTCAAGCCAACTCGTTTTACTTTGTAGAAAGGCGATTCCTTTTCTTTCAGAAAGACGGCCCGGTAAAACCAGCTCGGCTTGACCGGTGCCTGGTGCTATCCGTAACGTCACCCGTCGCGACCGGGAACTTCGTCTGATATTGACGATAGCGGTTTTGCCGCTTGGTAACGTTACCGTTGTGCTGTTTGGTGAAGATGTTTGTGACATTGGTGCCATGATCGCCGATAGGCCCTGTATGATGCAAGATGATCGATTTCTAAAACAATCTGGTGCCTACGTCCTATCAATTGAGCTAAAGGATGGCTTCCAAGGTACTGTTGGAAACCTCGGAGATATTGCGCTTCCTCCTGGGCTCTATCTCTACTTTGGCAGCGCTCGTGGCCCAGGTGGTTTGGCAGCCCGATTAAAGCGCCATATTCGTTCAGAAAAAAAGCCACACTGGCATGTCGATTGGCTCACACTTGCGGGTCAGGTTGTTGAATTTTTGGCGGTGCCCGATGGACATGAATGCGCGCTGTGTCAAAGGGCAACCGCGTTGAAGAATTTGATGGTTCCAGTGACTGGCTTTGGGAGTTCTGATTGCCACCTCTGTCCGGCTCACCTGCTATCCGTTCTGGATGAAGGCTCTCCTTTGCTAAGGAAACTTGCCGAAATCATGGGTGGAAAAATTTATTCGGCGGCGTCTTTGCTGCCGACGACCGCTGCGCACCCTTCCACAGTTTGACGCATCGTCCGGCTTTTATCGACGGTCTCGCGAATTTCAGAGGCGTAGGGAGATTTGGTCATTAACCCGTAAAGCTCGGCTGAACCGTCATGAAACCCTGTTGGCATGCCAATCGCCCCCATGGTTTTCGCTATTTCTTCCATTTCTCCGATATAACGGTCTGAAACAGCGGGAAGGGCCGACGTCAGCGCTTCCATACGTTTATACATCGCTCCCTGACTATAGATGAGTTCGTCATGAAGGTCGTCGGCAATACCGAGCTTTTCGGCTGCCATCAGCATCGCCGCATGCAAAGCGCTGGTGCCTTTGGTTATGCCCGCATAACACATCTTAATGGCGGATGCTTTCCCCGACTCGGGGCCACATTGCTTGATGTCCACACCTTTTCCATCGAACACGTTCATTTCTTCAGCACCGCTACCGCTCACAAAAAAGCGGGTTGGAACGGAGGCCCCAGGAGGATTACCAACGATGCCTCCATCAATATAGGCGGCACCGGCGGCTTCGATGACATCGCCGATCTGTGCGGCAGTTTCGGGAGATACGGCGTTGCAATCGAAATATGGGGGTGTGTGTCCTGTTTCTTTCATTGCGGCCGCAACACGCTCGGCCTGAGCTAGCGCATCGCCGGGCGGTAAAATAGAAAACACGATATCAGCTTCTGCGAGGACGGACGCGATAGAACCGCAGTCGCGAAATCCAGCAGCGGCGGCGCGTTGACGCGACGTTTCACTGCGACCATCAAGAGACGTGATGATATCGAAGCCATGTTCCTGAAACGCCTTGCCAGTTGCGGCACCCATTTCGCCAGGGCTCAATATCGCGACGGTTTTGATCGTCATTGTTAAATCCTCATCTAAAAGGTCTTGCAAATTCTATGGCGCAATACCGTGAGTTTCTAGCGACCGGTGCGGAATTTCCAGCCCCAACCGACGGCTCTGTAGCAAATAAAGGCCGCGAAGGCGGGAATCAACGCTGTGAAGCCGAGAACCCAGGCCGCGACTCGATAGATGGTCTCTCTGGAGGTACTTTCGTCTAGCCCGGCACTATTCGCGACAAGTCCAGCTGCTGCAGCCCCAAAGGCAACCCCAAGCGACCGAATTGTCGGCATTGCAGCGGCAGTGATTCCCTCTTCGCCTTCTTGCGCGACACTCATCCCGTAACTCGTCATCAAGACATTCGTTACGCCTATGCCGAAGCCCACCAGCGTAATCCATATCGTAATCATCGTGACGGTTCCGGACAGGATTGCCACTGTAAAGGCAACTGTAGTCGCCGCAGCGAACACCATACCCGCGACAGATCCCACGCGCTCCTTCATGCCTGTTAGTCCCGCCACGGCAATCGAGCCGATCGTCCAGCCTGTTGAGAAGACGAGTGATAAATAACCGAGCAGAAGAGGGGTGACGTTATGGAGTTCCTGAAGGAATAAAGGCGCGAAAATCAAGAGCGTCGTATAGGTGATTGAAATCAAGAAATAAGACCAGTAGGCGAGCCCCACCGGTTTAAATAAGGACAAGGCATTGCTGGGAAACAACTTGGTTTCTGAGGCTTGATCGCGCCGGAAGGTCATCCAGACCAGAAAAACAGCCAACAAGATTAACGTCGCACTAGTAACAGGCGCTTTATATTGACCGGTAAGCCCCACAGACAATACCCCGGCGGCCAGCATGAGCAGGCGTCGCCAGGGTAAATTGCCATGTGGCTCAGAGTTAACTTTCTCAGGGATGAGGTGCCATGACATCGCGACAAAGGCGATGACAAACGGAGCCTGTGCCCAAAAGGCTCCTCGCCAGTAATCGACCTCAGCAAAGACTCCACCAATTCCTGGCCCAAAAAAGGAGGCAACTGTCCACGTTGTTGAGATTAAGGCGAGGATGCGGGTTCTGATAGAAGGCGTATAAAGATCGCTAATGAGGGCCATCGACTGCGCAATGACCAACCCGCCACCGATTCCCTTTACAACCCTCGCTGCTAAAAGCGTTCCCATATCTGGTGGAATGGCGCAGGCAATGGTTCCCACCAGCAAGATCAGGCCACCCCATACATAGCCGCGTCGTGTTCCCAAACGGGCGCGGAAATAACCTCCCGCGGCAGAGCCGATAATAGTGCCGACCATATAGAGCATGGATGTCCAGGCATAAAAGGAAATGCCGCCGATGTCCGCGACGACAGTCGGCATAATGGTCGTGATGACGAAGATATCGATGGCATGCAGCGCGATGCCGAGATTAAGTAAAATTGTGTAAGGGCCGAGCCCTCCCCGAAATAAATCCAGCCATCCTGCTTTTTTTGCGATGGCGGTGTTTTCGGAAGGTGATTGATCTGTCATTGATGCACTCTATGCGGCACGTCGGACTCCGCCAAGGCAATCCGGTGCATTCATATACAACTATGTTTAAAATGATTTCATGACTTTACTCAGTGTTCTAGATCAATCGCCGATACGAACCGGCGCTACCCCTGCAGATGCCGTTGCTGATACGTTGGCCTTGGCTGAGCATGTCGATAGGCTTGGCTATCACCGCTACTGGCTGGCAGAGCATCACAGTAGCAATGGGCTCGCCGGTGCAGCCCCTGAGATAATGATTCCGCAGGTTGCCGGCCGAACGCAGGGTATACGGGTTGGTTCTGGTGGGATCATGCTTACCCATTACAGCCCTTTGAAAGTGGCAGAAACCTTCCGCACAATAGAGACTTTATATCCGGGGCGAATTGATCTTGGGATCGGGCGTGCGCCGGGAAGTGACCGGATAACAGATCAGGCACTCCAAACCGGGCCGGGAGCGCTGGGTGCCGAGCACTATCCGACACAGGTTCGCGATATGATGGGCTATCTGAGCGGTAACCTTCCGGAGGATCATCCGTTTGCCAATGTAAAAGCCATGCCCGCTGGCCCTACTGTGCCGGATGTCTGGATGCTGGGCTCGAGTGATCAAAGCGCGGCTATGGCAGCCTATTTCGGTGTACCATTTTCATTTGCCCATTTCATTGTCGCAGAGGGTGGACCACAAGCCGTCGCGGCCTATCGCGACAACTATCGGCCGTCGGAGGCCTGGCCCGAACCCGTCGTTAATATCGGCGTATTTGCGGTGGCAGCCGACACAGAAGACAAAGCCGAACAGTTGATGAAATGCCGTGACCTTTCCTCTGTTCGGCAACGCAAGGGACTTGCGGCACCGGTGCCGTCGATTGAAGAGGCGGAAGCCTATGTGTATCCGCCGCAAGAGGAAGCTCTGAGGGTGTATAATCGTCAGCGCTGTTTCTGGGGCACTGGCGAGCAAGTACGGGATGCGATGTTAGCGACGGGCAAGCTTTATGATGTCGATGAATTTGTTGTTTTGACGATGTGCCCGACTTTGGAGGCCCGGTTCCGTTCCTATGAACTGCTGGCGGAGGCCTTTGATTTGACGTCGCGGAAGACGAATGCGACCAGTGGCTAAATAAAGACCATAAATTCAGTTACTTATCTATAAAATGCTGTCGAATTCCTACGAACGAAGAAACTAAATTTTAAGGCTGTTTCATTAGCATTCACCTCAATAGACGAGGTGATTCCATGGCAACGGCAGCCAAACAGTACCAAGAGTTAGGCGGAATTCTGCAAAGTGATGACGATGCGGCGCGTAAAGCCCTTGCCGCTGATCCCACCACGCCGCCTGAGGTCCTCTATTTTTTCGCTGAGAAAGGCGAGGTGGAAATCCGGCGGATTGTTGCCGAAAACCCGTCAACGCCAAACCAGGCCGATGTGATGTTGTCGCGTGACGACGATGTTTCGGTTCGCTGTGCATTGGCGCGCAAAATTGTTGGTGACGGGTTGGATGACGATACCAAGCGCAATCTGTGGCGCATGGGCTTTACAATCCTTGAGACATTGCTGCGGGATCAGGTCGTGAGTGTGCGGCGAATCTTGTCGGAGGCCTTTAGGTCTTCGCCCCATGCCCCTCGGGAGATTGTTGTCGGGTTGGCGCGTGACACTGATCAGGAGGTCGCGGCCCCAGTTCTCTCGAAATCACCTGTTCTCACCGAAGCGGACCTTGCGGAATTGATAGAAGTCGGTGCGCCGAATTGGGCAAAATGCGCTATCGCGGATCGTGAGCATGTGTCATCGCATTTGTGCGATATATTGATTAGCGACGACTGTCCGGTGGCGATGGCACGGCTCGCTAAAAACAAGAAAATTTCCTTGTCCGAACCGGTGTTGGAAAAGATTGTTCATAAGGCGGAAACAGTACCGGAAATTCAACCCGCTTTGGTGGAGCGAGGTGATCTTTCTGATAATTTGCTTGTTCGATTGGTTCGGTTTGTTGCCGCCCCACTTCTGTCCAAACTTTGTGACTGCCGGGAAATAGACAGCAAAGTTGCTGTCCGTATGAACCGGGCGATCGAAATGAGAAGGGATCAACCCGCCGCACGTGTCGTCGCGAAAACACCAAAGGGTGACCACAAATCTAGCGCAAAAACGAAATCGGTCGGCACGGCTGAGAATGGTGAGGCGCCGCGCTATCGGGCCAAACGCTTGTTTGATGAAAACAAACTGACGAATGAGTCGCTCGCTGCGGCTTTGGACAATAAAGACTATGAGTTCGTCAAAGCAGCACTCGCATTGCGCGCCAAAATTCCGATGCCGACAGTCGAACGCATGGTCCGCGTTAAAAGCGTTAAAACGATTGTCGCTCTCGCCTGGAAAGCAGGTTTAAGTGCTCGGTTTGCGATAGATTTGCAGCGTGACCTCGCTTTCATAGCGCCAAATAAAATTATGAATGCGCGCGACGGTATTGATTTTCCAATGCGCGTCGACGACATGGAATCCCAGCTTTCCATTTTCGAATAAACAGCTGACCGTGCGTCCGTCAGTTGTTTCCGATATTCTTCACCTAATAAATAAACACAATTCGTCTCGCTAGCAGCGAAACGTCTTCGCCAACTAAGGAACAAAGTTGAAACCAAACCGTCCTATCGCCGGGATTCTTTGGATGAGTCTGGCAATGTTGCTCAGCGCTGCAGCCGGTGCCTGTGTACGCCAGCTCGCGGGTGAAGTGCCGACTTTAGAGCTGGTCCTTTTCCGAAATGTTGTTGGTTTGCTTCTACTAGTGCCCTGGCTTTTTCGTGAGGGGTTTGGCGTGATGCGAACCAGTCGCCTACCTCTATATTGTCTACGGGTATTTTTCGCCTATACCGCGATGGTCACGCTGTTTTACGCCTGGGGAGAAATGCCGATTGCGGATGTGTTTGCCCTGCAATTCACCATCCCCTTGTTCACGATCATGCTCGCCGTATTTATCCTTAAACAACAAACAGATCGTCAGGCTTGGGCGGCATGCCTCGTTGGCTTTGCCGGAGCGTTAATAGTTATGCGACCTGGCGTTATCGAGCTTACCTTGGCCGCAGTTGCTGCTATTGCTTCCGCAATGATGTCAGCAGGCTCCAACACCACGATAAAGCTACTAACCAGAACGGAAAGTGTTGGAACCATTACGGTTTATTCCAATTTGCTTATGCTGCCGCTGGCAATGATCCCAACCGTCTTTATCTGGGTAACGCCAACTCTGGAGCAAATCCCGTGGATATTTGGGGCGGCGTTTTTCAGTGCTGTCGGGGGCATCTGTTTTACGATGGCGGTTGGTGCAGCGGATGCCCGTGTGGTCCAACCCTTCCAGTTCACCCGAATGATATTTGCCGCATTGATTGGTTACGTCATGTTTCTTGAATTGCCCGATATTTGGACCTGGGTTGGTGCAGCAGTGATTTTTGGTGCGTCTTACTACATAGTGTGGCGCGAAACCAAAATACGAAACGCCAACCAAGCACCGACTGGATCCCCAACATCATGAAAAATGGAATTTTATCAAACGCCGTCGTCCGTGGTGTTCTGTGGATGGTGCTGGCAACAGCCTTTCAGGCTTTGGCGAGCGGCTTTGTCAGAAAACTGTCCTTCGACTTCGGCGTTGCAGAACTTCTTTTCTTCTTTAGCAGCATCAGCGCCCTGTTACTCCTGCCGTTGGCAATGCGCCTCGACAAAGGATCATTTGCTGGCATTCGTCGTCGCTCAGGTCTCTACATCCTTCGTGGGTTGCTGTCGTTCGGCGGGATGTACGCTTCTTTCTATGCCTATTCTGTAATGGATATTGCGAACGTCCAATCACTGCTCTTTACCGTACCGCTGTTCACTATTTTGCTCGCAGGTTTATTACTCGGAGAGTATGTCGGTCTGCGGGGTTGGCTATCTTGCGTAATCGGTTTTTGTGGGGCGCTCATCATCGTGCGTCCGGGTATCATCCCGATAAATCCCGGCGCTCTTGCTGCAATTGTGTCGGCTTTCGCTTTTGCTGCAGCCAATATCACCATTCGCAAACTCGGCAGCAGCGAGAGCCCTATCATGATTACGATGGTGTCTAATTCGATCGTGGCGCTACTTTCCATTGTTCCCGCCGCGATTAACTGGGTGACACCGAGCTGGGAACAAGTGCCGGGGATTTTGTTCATGGGGGTGCTGTTTATGTTGGCAATGGTTTGCCTCACATTCTCCATACGTGAAGCCGATGCCCGCATAGTGCAATCAGTCAATTTTTTACGGCTGCCGTGGTCGGTGGCTGTTGGATGGGTCATGTTTGCAGAGTTGCCAGATATCTGGACCTGGGTTGGTGCTGTCGTCATTTTTGCGGGAGCCTATGATGTGCTGCGTCGCGAAAGCCGAGGCGTAAAAAAGGCATGACCGCGGCCAACGCCAGCACGACCAACCGCAGCGCTGCCATGCGTGGCATCGCGTGGATGGTACTGTCTGGTATCGGCTATTCAATAAATGCCGGACTGGTTAAGCAGTTGTCGTCCGATCTAAACACGATGGAGATTGTGTTTTGGCGTTCGGTCGTTGCGACGGTCATATTGCTGCCCTTTCTGTGTAAGCATATTGGTTCAACAGGGAAAGAGTCCCTGAAGAACTGGCATCTGTTTTTGTTGCGCGGCCTGTTCACCTACCTGGCGATGGGCGCGACATATTATGCCCTGGCGAACATGCCAATCGCTGATGTCTATGCCCTGCAATTCACCCTGCCGCTTTTTATGATTCTCGCGGCGATACTGTTCCTCGGGGAAAAGGCGCGCGTTGGTAGCTGGGTAGCCTGCATCGTCGGATTTATCGGCACCCTGATTATTTTGAGACCGGGGTTTGAGACTATTACCATCGCGGCGCTGGCAGCACTCACTTCCGCAGTGCTCTATAGCTGTACAAATATCTTTATTAAGAAACTGTCGCGCACTGAAAGTACGACGACAATCACTGTCTTTGGCAATCTGGTGATGGTCGTTGTGGCGGCAATTCCGCTGTTATTTGCCTGGCAATTGCCCCCGTTACACACTCTCGGATGGATAATAGCCCTTGGCGTCTTTACGACGGCTGGGCAGTGGGCGCTGGCACGGGCGATAGCGACGGCAGATGCGCGTATTGTCTGGCCGTTCGACTTCCTCCGCATGCCATTTACGGTGGCCGTTGGGTATGTGATGTTCGGCCAGCTGCCCGGCATTTGGACCTGGGTTGGTGCCGTGGTCATTTTTGGGGCTGCGTATTATGTCATTCGCGAGGAGGCCACGACCAAGTGACCGATGCTGCCTATTCCAATGCTATCAAGGGCGCTCTGTGGATGCTTGGCGCGTCGGTTTGCTATGTATCCTCAGCGACGCTGACTCGCTATCTGGCGGGTAGTTATCCGACCTTTGAACTAACATTTTTGCGCTGTGTTGTCGGGGTGATCGTTCTCACACCGCTGATCCTGCGGGGCGATCTCAAGGAGTTAAAAACCACCGCTTTTCCACTACATTGCGTGCGGGCCGTATTAACTTATATCTCGATTCTTTTATGGTTCTACGCCACTGAAAAAATACCCGTTGGTGACTTCTTCGCTATCCAGTTTGTTTCGCCACTCTTCACGATTGCCGTTGCGGCAATTTTGTTGCGCGAGAAAGTCAGCGCCAAAAGCTGGTTGGCAGCATTAATCGGTTTTCTGGGTGTGACGGTCATTATCCGACCAGGCTATATACCTGTTTCGCTTGGTGTCATTGCAGCGCTCGGCACGGCAGCGGCATACGCGTTTGTAAATACCTGTATTAAAGTGCTGTCGCGTCAGGACTCGCCGATGGTGATGACATTTTACGTCAACGTTCTTGTTCTGGTGCTTGCCGTGATACCAGCATATCTGACCTGGAAAACACCGGTTGCGACAGACTGGCCGATCCTGATCGCCGTGGCGTTGTTCGCAACGCTGGCGCAGTTTTGTGTGGCCTCCAGTATCTCGCTGGCCGATGCGCGGGTCGTACAGCCAATGAACTTCCTGCGCATGCCGATCGCTGCCGCAATGGGCTTTATGGTGTTTGGCGAGTTCCCTGATCTCTGGACCTGGTTTGGGGCGGTGATCATTTTTGGCGCTGCTTGGTACGCTATTCAGCAGAGTAAAAAGAAATGAAGCAGTTACCCGGTGCGGTTATCGGGTCACTCTGGATGCTGTCGAGCTGTGTTTTCTACGCTTGTGCGGCCTCATTGGTGCGTGAGGTGGGGGACACCTATTCCGCATATCAAATGACAATGATCCGCTCCTTCGTCGCGGTTGTTGCCTTGGCACCGGTCTATCTTAGTGAAGGTGGCAGGCTATTATTTATTCCCAAACGCTTCTTCATGCATTTGCTGACCGGGGTGTTTACCTATCTGGGGATTATTTTCTGGTTCATTGCCACGGCATCGATGCCGATTGCTGATTTCTTTGCGCTGCAGTTTGTGACACCGCTTCTGACAATGGCCTTTGCGATTTTCTTTTTACGGGAGAACGCAGATGTCCGGAGCTGGATCGCAGCCTTGATTGGTTTCGCTGGCGTGCTTGTAATCCTGCGCCCCGGAATTATCGAGATTTCCTTTGCGGCCATGGCAGCGCTGATTAGTGCGGTCTTTTATGCGAGCGACAATACGGTTATCAAATCGCTCTCTAAAGGCGTGTCGGCGACAATGATTGTCTATTATGCCCATCTTCTGATGATTCCGATTTCAATTCCGATGGCGCTAGTGACCTGGAAGCAACCAACGCTTTATGACTTTGGCATCATCGTCGCGATCTGCCTGTGCCTGACAATGGCTTATCTGTCTGTTACGAAAGCCATTTCGCTGACGGTGGCACGGGTCATCCAGCCGGTGAACTTTATGCGGATGCCGATTGCCGCCGTGTTTGGCTGGGTATTGTTCAGCGAGTTCCCTGACCTTTGGACCTGGGTTGGCGCTGTAATCATCTTTTGTGCAACGACCTATGCGGTTCGGCGTGGTGCTAAAACACCGGAAAAGACGGCAGCCACATGAATGCTCTACCAGCGTCAGTCCAGGGTGCTTTCTATATGCTGGTTAGCGCCTTCTGCTATGTCGGTTCGGCGACGCTGATCCGTTATATCGGTGAAGGCTATTCACCATTTCTTCTGACATTTTTCCGCTCGGTTATCGCGGTGATCATTCTGGCGCCGGTGATCTTTCAATTGCGAGGCTCTTCCCTCTGGCCGAAACGGCCCTTCGCGGTGCTGATGACGGGAGTCTTCTCCTATATTGGTATTTTTCTGTGGTTCTATTCAGCGGGCCGGATGCCGGTCGCCGAGTTCTTTGCCCTGCAATTTGCAACACCGCTCTTTACCATCGCCTTCGCGATTATCTTTCTCCGTGAACGCTCTGATATCGCCAGCTGGCTGGCGACCTTTATCGGATTTGCGGGGGTGTTGATCGTTTTACGGCCGGGCATAATTGAAGTTTCGTTTGCGGCGGTCGCGGCAATCGCCTGCGCAGCGAGCTATGCGAGCGTCAATACAGTGATCAAATCGCTCTCAAAGACGGTACCGACGACGGTCATCGTATTCTATGCCAACTTTTTGTTAGTCCCGATTTCTTTGCCGATGGCGATTGTCGATTGGAAGACGCCTCTCTGGATCGATATGCCAGCAATTGTCGGTGCTTCCGTCCTCTCAACGATTGGCTACGTAACGGTCTCCAAGGGGATTGCGCTGGCGCCGGCTCGCGTTGTCCAGCCGGTAAACTTTCTGCGCATGCCAATCGGGGCGGCGTTTGGCTGGGTGTTGTTTAGTGAACTTCCGGATATCTGGACATGGGTCGGGGCGATTGTCATCTTTTGCGCGACGAGCTACGCGGTACAGCGCGGGGCACGTAACAAGGGAGACAGTTGATGATCACACTGCATGCCTGGCCAACACCCAACGCGCACAAAGTCTCGATCATGCTGGAAGAATGCGGGCTTGAATATCAGGTCGTCGCCGTAGACATCACCGCAGGCGATCAGTTTGCACCTGAATTCCTGGAACTCAGCCCGAATAATCGGATGCCAGCCTTGGTTGATGAAGAAGGACCGGAGGGTAAACCAGTCTCAATTTTTGAGTCGGGTGCCATCCTGTTTTATCTCGCTGACAAGACAGGCAAATTCATGCCCTCGTCAAGCAACAAGCGTTACGAGGTGATGCAATGGCTGATGTTTCAGATGGGCAATCTCGGCCCGATCTGCGGACAAGCGCATCATTTTCGTGACGCCGCGCCGGAACGGGTGCCATACGCGATCAACCGTTTTACCGATGAAGCAGGGCGGCTCTACGGCGTGATGGACAGACGGCTGGCGGAAGCGACCTATCTGGCGGGCGATGATTACTCAATTGCTGATATGGCCTGTTGGCCCTGGGTTCGCGTACATCGCTATCATGGCCAGCCTTGGGACGATTTCCCCAATGTGAAACGCTGGTTTGATGATGTCGCTGCACGCCCGGCGGTGCAGGAGGGCATGAAGCTCCTAACTGACAAACGGGCCAAGACTCGCGACGTTCTGGATGACAAATCCCGCGACATCCTGTTTGGTAAAACCCAGATGACGAAGCGTTAGCCGGATTTCTTGTCCGCGTCGTTGGCTTCCTTGCGGATTGAAAAATAGGTGCTGGCGAAGATAACCAGGGCACCAACTGCGACCCAGGGGGAGAAGGTCTCATCCCACAGCAGATAGGCGATGAACGCGATAAAAGGCAGGCGCAGAAAATCGATTGGGAAGCATACCGAGGTGTCGATCAGGACCAGCGCCTTGCTGAGGCAGAAATGTGTGGTTAGGCCGGAGAGTCCCAGCAACAGGAGCCAGGGCAGATGATGCCATTCGGGCATCACCCACAGATAAACCGCCGGCCCTAGGAAAAGTAGACTCTGAATCACATTCATAGTGAAAACCATGGTGCTGGCGCTTTCGGTGTGCGACAGAACTTTGACCATGACGTTCTGGGCGGAAAATAACACTGCGCCAAAAATCACCATCATTGTCGGAATACCGACGGGGACGATGCCAGGGCGGACGATAATCATGACCCCGAGAAAGCTCACCGCCATGCCGATCCAGCGGTAGCGGTTAACCTTTTCGCCTATCGTCATCGCGGCGATCGCGGCGGTAAGGGCCGGGATGGTGTATTCAATCGAGGTGACCACCGCGAGAGGTACAGAAATCACGCCGAAAAACACGCAATATTGTCCACCGGCATGGGTCGCGTTGCGCAGGAACTGAAAACCGGGCCGTTTGGTGATGAGGGACCGTAAACCCTCCTGAGGGATCATGATGGCGGCTATGGCAATCAACCCGATCAACGCCCGGAAGAATAATAGTTGGGGCACCGTCATGTCTGGCTTGAGCGCCCGCACCGCGATGACAATCCCGGCCAGCCCGGCGACGGCGATCACCATCCACCCGATGCCGCGAAGGGTCTCGGCACGGGTCGCATTCGCAGTGCTGTTTTGGTCGTTCACAGGAGAACCCGCTAGATTTCTTTGAGGTATTTTATCTCATCGCACGAAACCTCTCGTCACGCCAGCCTATCGGTGCAAGCTGGATTTACAGATCGGGCCCATCGTCTTAGTTTGGCGTATCAATATGATTTAGGAGACTCCACCGATGGACGGATCGCAAGCCAGTAATCTCAAACACCACGTCACCTTTAATGACCTTCGGGAATATATCGAAGAGGTCGATAAGCTCGGCGAGCTGCGCCGTGTTCAAGGAGCGACCTGGGAAGAAGATATCGGCATGGCGGCGGAATTACTGCTGCATAGCGAAACGGCGCCCTGCGCTTTGTTTGATGAAATTCCAGGCTATCCCAAAGGGCACCGGGTCTTTACCAACTTCTTTGGTGGTCGCCGCCAGAATATTACGTTGGGCTTTCCGCCGGACCTTACCAAGTTTGAGCTAAGTGTCGCCTTTAACAAGGCCTATCAGGAGGTCGTTCAAAGACCACTACCTTACAAAACTGTTGAAACCGGCCCGGTGATGGAAAATATCATGGAAGGTGACGACGTAGACGTGCTTTCTCTACCGACACCGCTTTGGCATGAAGGGGATGGCGGGCGTTATATCGGAACCGGGTCTTTTAATGTCACCCGTGACCCTGAAGAGAACTGGATCAATGTCGGTACCTACCGCGTGATGGTGCATGATGAAAAAACCGTCGGGTTTTATATTTCCCCCGGGAAACATGGTCGGCTGCATCGTCAAAAATACATGGCCAAGAACCTGCCCATGCCGGTCTGCGTTGTCGTCGGTGTTGATCCGCTTAGCTTTCTGATGTCGTCATCGGAAATTCCGTATGGCGTTTGCGAATTTGACATCATGGGCGCCTATCGTGGCCGTCCGGTTGAATGCGTCATCGGCAAACATACTGGGCTGCCGTTTCCCGCAAATGCCGAGATTGTCCTCGAAGGCTTTTGCTATCCGGACAAACTCCACTCTGAAGGACCATTCGGCGAATGGACAGGGTATTACGGGAATCCTGAACATAATGGACCGACGCTGGATATTAAGGCTATCTATCATCGTAATGATCCGATCATGCTCGGTTGTCCGCCGCAACGTCCGCCAGAGGAACAGTCGCGTTATCGGGCTGTGGTGCGCTCGGCGCTTCTCAAGGAGCAGATCGAAGCGGTTGGCGTTCCTGATGTTCAGGTTGCCTGGTGCCATGAATGTGGCGGCGGGCGCATGTTTACTGCCGTGTCTATTAAACAGCGCTATCCGGGACATGCGACACAGGCGGGCCAGATTGCCTCGCAGTGTCGTCTCGGGGCGTATGCCGGGAAATTCGTTGTCGTCGTTGATGACGATATCGATGCGTCGAATCTGGAAGACGTCATGTGGGCGCTTTGTTTCCGGGCAGATCCGGCAACGGATATCGATATCATCAACCGAGGCTGGTCCACGGGACTCGATCCGTCGATCCATCCTGATCGCAAGGAAATTGGCGATACGACCAACAGTCGTGCGATTATCAATGCCTGCAAGCCGTTCCACTGGATGGATCGGTATCCCAAGGTCAATACACCAGACAAAGAAACCTATGCTCGCGCTAAGGAGAAATGGGGTTGGCTGCTCAATACCAATCAGCCGCCAACAAAATAGGTTTAGTGGTGTCCTGACGCTTTGGATTCGTGCCTTGTCATATAATAGGTTGAGCCGGCAATAACACTGGCTCCAATCCAGACCCATATGTCCGTCGTTTGGTCGAAGACCAGATAGGCAACAAAGGCGGTAATTGGCAGACGCAAATATTCAATGGGTTCGACAATGGTAGCCTCGGCGTGGACGAAAGCCCGCACCAGACAATAGGGCGCTATGGTTCCAGAGACCGCCAATAGAAGAAGACCCGGGAAATCGAGTAATGTTGGCGTGACCCAGGTGAACCAGTTCAAGGGTATTCCGGTATCCGGAATATTGGTTGCGATAAGCCACCCTACGAGCATTGAGACAGAAGCGAATATTGTCAGGGTAAACTGGTAATAAAAGGTCGTCGTCGTCGGGTGATCAGTCTTACCCAATGAGCGCGTGTAGATCGCTACACCGGCGTAGGAAAGGGCGGATCCGAGGACCAGGAATGCCGCGGGGCCGATGGGGACGGCCCCCGGTCTCAAGATCACCAATACACCGCAGAAACCAATTAATGTGCAGGTCAGCCGGGTGATGCCCGGTCTTTCCTTCAGGAATATAACCGCGAGCACGACGACCATCAGCGGTACGGTGAAATGAAGGGCCACCGCTTTGGCGATGGGTAAAAAGGCCAATCCAGCAAACCACAACCACATCCCGGTGAAATTTGCGAGATTGCGTTGTAGATGGAATCCCAGCCGGTTGGTTTGCCAAAACCGAACCCCTCGCCAGCCTACGATACTTAGAAGGATCAGGAGGCCAAAAAAATTTCTGAAAAAAACAAGTTCTATTGCTGGAATGTGGCTCAATAATCGGACGGCGATGGGAACAAATGAATGTGCTGCCGCCGCGCCGACGCCCCATGCGGCGCCAATGAGAACCTGGTTTCCGACGGTAGAGCCGGGGTATTTTGAGGTCATCGATACATGCCGATGGCATCTATGCGGCGGTCAATTTTCGCAATCTCGTCTCTATATTTTTTGCTTTTCGTGTCGCGATAGCGGCTTTTAAACTGAGCGGTCGTCATCCCTTGAGGCAGGTCGGTAAAGGTCGGGAAAAAACTGCGTTCTGAGCTTGCGGCGGACAGCACTCTCTGAAATTCGAGTGCTTTGCTTCGGTTTTCGGTGGCCTTTTTCGCAAAGCGGACACCCATTCTATCCGCGCCAATATCGGTGAAGCTGAAACCACTCTTCTTATTGGCGGCGTCTTTCACTTCTTTGAGGACACCAATGATATTCGCTGTATCTTCGCCACCGGTTAGCGTCAATCCGGCTGAAATTGCAAAATGCTGAACAAAATCGTGACGGTCATTTAGCCTGACATGAGAGATTTTCCCCCGTTTTGATTTCTGCTGAGCAGTTCGCACTTCGCCAATAAACCGCTCAAAGCGGGAATCGCCGAAATACAAAACCAGTGCCAAAATGGCTGCCCTGTTTTCATCGATAGGATCACCGGAGCTTGATCGCTGCCCTGCTAATTTGAATAGAGGGCGTATAAAATCTGTCAGGGAAACCCGGCTCAGCGAGGAATATTGCGCGGCAAGTTTTTCGATCAGGTCATAGTAGGGTTTTACGGTCTTTGGACTGCTGATTTGTATTCGTTTTCTTGCTGCGGTTTTAATGTCCTTTAACAAATTCGGTGGCGGCTGAAAGCGAACATAGATTGTTGGACCCAGGACCTTAACGGAGCGAACGCTCTTCAAAATCGGATCGGCCTTACCTTTGCCCACGATTTCATCCAGTGCATAGCGGAGAGCAGGATCGATGAGTTGCTGAGGAATTTCCACCTTGCCGACATAAAGGCGGTAAAATCTCAGGCCTCGTGAAGAAGACGCAATAACAGTACGGATGTTGAGGTAACGCCCAAGGGGGTTGTCTGGTAACTCCACAGACATTCCTATGAGGATGCCAAACCGAGCCACTTTGACAGTGGTTACGACATTTGGAATCGACGCCATTGCGCCTTTCAGAACGGTGTTTAACTCACGTGTTGTCGCCCGAATTTCGGTGATCTTGTCTGGAGACATTAAGCGAGGATCAAAACGCTTTGCCAATTGCTGGGCGTTTTTTAAATCCTGCAGATTGATGGCGCCGGGTCTTTTGAGGGCGGGTACATCCTGGACAGCATTCATCGCTATCGCTATTGGCAATCCGATAATAATTGCGAGAAAAAAAAGACCGCTAAGACGAAAAAGACAGCCCATGGTGAAGTCGCTCTTACTGGCTGGTTACGCGTTTCTAAAAATCCGGCGAGCCGAATGCCGTCTCTTCTATCAAATCATTGGGCATTATGCCACGAGAACCGGATTAATGGCGGACAGAATTAGGGCACAAAGGGCACCGCCAACAAAGACATAAATTATATTACTCCAGCTAATAAGGCGGGTCATTGGCAGGTCGAACATCGTAGCACCGGTTACGACCGAGAGGCTGCTCAAGGAAATAGCGGTGTTCAATCCCCAGCCTGTTAGAAGCGCCTGCATAAAGACGAGGTCTGACAGGCCGGTCGGAATATTCGTAAAGAGAACAAGTAATATCGTGCCGGAGACGATGGAGTGAATAGCCATCAGCCCCATTAGGTTCATAAACGTGATAACAAAAAATATAATAAAGGTGGGCGAGAGCATTAAGCTCTGCAACCAATCAAGAAGCCCCATATCAGGGAGGGCTGCTTCGAAGACGGCACCGAGGATTGTGGCGAAGGTCAGGATCGCCGTTTCAGGACCTATCCGCGTTACTCTTTGACCAGTTGCACGCAGGGCTGTTGGGATGGACCCGCCAGGTGCGAGGGCAACGGCCAGCAGACAGGGCAGGGGCATTGCCAATACCAGTGCCTGCAACGTTGAAAACCCGGTGCCGAGGGCCGTTCCTACGACGAGCAAAGCGGCAATGGCAATTGGTGGCGCGACGGGTGCCAGAGTCATAAGTGATTGCCAAAGGGCCCTGAGCCCTCCTTTGCGATCAAAAAAGATGATCGATAACACGATGCAGAAGGCAGATAGCGCCAGCCCCAGAAACATGATCTGCCACAAGGGAACTTTAGGTAAATATTGGCTGGCGACTGCCATCCCTACGACAAATGGCGACCAAAGAGGAACAAGCGCCATGCCGCGCATCGCGGCAACAAAGACTTCCCGACGCTCACTTGCGGGTGCATCGCGACCAAGAATCGGTGCCATAATGGCAAACACGCCAACTTGCAGAATAGAACCAACAAGAAAACCGCCGACGACCAAGCCGCTGTCCCGTCGCTCTCGATCGAGGGCCGTAAAAAGGCCTCGGGCCACGCCGATTTCTGGTCGCTGATCTGCCGTAGCCCGCAACAAGACGATTGTCGCCAAAAATGCGGGGAAGATGGCAGCGCGTGTTAATCCGCCCTCGATAGCGGCCCATTGATCATAGAAATAGGCCAGCGAGATCGTTGAAATCGCAAGAAAAGCGCACAGAAGTTTTACGTTCCACGTGGCCTGTGGCAGAGCAATGATTGCCAGACAGGCAAGGAGGCCAACCATAACCGTCGAAACTTGCGGTGTCGGAAACAGAACCTGAACCAGCCCGAGGATCCAAAGAAGACCAATCAACAGAACGATAAGTCGAGCTATTGGTGAATAGGGGGAGGGGCTGTTCATGGGATGGGGTTCTGAAACGTTGTTTATTATCGAGTTTTGACGAGGTTTAGAAGCAAACTGGGTGCATTCAAGTTTGGCTATTTGATCGGGAAGTCTGCCAACGGCCGAAAACTTGTATCATTTTGCCTTATAAACTCCATATTTCATACTTATGGTATTTTTGACAGTGATTGATTTGGCAAAGGAATTGGAATTATGACGAACAGGGTGCTTGCAGGTCTCACAGGGGCGTTGATTTTTTTGGCAGCTGGTACCGCCGTTGCTGATAATGATAAAACACGTTTTATCGCTGTTGAAGGCAAGGGAACGGTAATTGCGGTTCCCGATATTGCCAGCATAAATGCTGGTGTCACAACGCGGGCCGATACGGCACGCGAGGCTTTATCGGCGAATAACAAGGCAATGAGTTCCTTGTTTCGGCTCCTTTCAAAATCTGGCATCGACGATAAAGATATCCGCACCAGCAATTTTAGCGTCTCGCCCTTCTATGAACGTTATGAACGTAACAAACAGCGCAAGATTGCGGGGTATCAGGCCGCCAATCAGGTGACGGTGACGGTACGTGATTTAACGAAATTGGGTCGTTTGCTCGATGCTGTTGTCTCTGCCGGGTCAAACCGGGTGAACGGTGTCCAGTTTTCAGTCGCGGAGCCAGAAAAACTTCTCGACCAAGCGCGCCGCAAGGCGGTCAAAGATGCCATGCGAAAAGCGACACTTTACGCAGAGGCGGCGGGCTCTGAGCTCGGTAAGATTTTACAAATCCAGGAGCGCGGAATACATCATCCGAGGCCGCGTATCATGGCGGCAGAAGCTCTGCGAAGTGATAAGGCCGTGCCGGTTTCGCGTGGCACCCAGACTTTGTCGGCAACTGTTGGAATTCGTATCGAGCTCGAATAACGGTCAGGTAGATTCTTTAGCGATTAAGAGGACCGGGATTAGAAGCAGTATTCCGGCAACAGACATGCCTGCCATCGCGAAGAATGCGGCCCCGTCATACAACTCGTAAAGCCAGCCCGAGGCCAGCATGGCAAAAGCCATTGTCGTGCCGACGGCAAAGCTGGAATAGAGACTTTGTGCCGTTGCGGCAAAACCCGCCGGGACGGATTTGGCAATGTAGTAAAGAGCGGCCAAATGAGTAGCGCCGAAGGTAAAGGCATGAAGCCCCTGCACCGCCACCAGTCCGGGCAAGTCGGTTGTCATGCCGAGCACCGACCAGCGGATTAGACCGGCGATGCCGCCAATCGTCAGGAAGACCACTGGCCCAATTCGGTCGATATATTTTCCGGCAATAGCGAATAATATGATCTCGGCTATTACTCCTTCAGCCCAGAGCGCACCAATGGTAATTTCATCGAGACCGTTGGCTCGCCAATGCAAGGTAGAAAAACCGTAATAAACTGCATGGCTCGCCTGGATTAAGCTCGCTGACATCATGAAGATAATCAGTCGCTTGTTGCGAAGAATATTGAGCAAAGGTTCGAGGAAATTCTTGGTGCCAGGGGTTTCTGCCCGCGGGATCAGGTGACAACTTGCGACAGTCAAGACCAGCAGACCAATGACCAACCAAAGAATGTAGTCTGCGGGCTGTCCACGGAGGAGAATGCCGCCCCCCAGAGCGGCGGCAATAAAGGTCAAAGACCCCCATAGCCGTACTTTGCCGTAATCGATACTGCCTTCGCGTACCTTGAGCATGGTGACCGCATCCGCCATGGGCATCAGCGCAAAGAGCAAAATTGACGAAATGACGCTGATGGCAAACAGGCTCCAAAACCCGTCCGAGAAAAAGAACAGAATGTGGGTCAGGAAAGCGCCCCAGCCAAGGAAGAGGATCATCAAGTCGGGACGACCATATCGATCAGCCCGTTGCGCCAGAAGTGGATTGATAATAGCTCGGCTCCAGGTGGCGACAGCCAGTATTAAACCGATTTCTGTCGCTGTAATTCCACGGGATTGTAGCCAAACTGGCCAGAATGGCATCAGGATGCCAATAACCGCGAATATCGCGCCGTAAAACAAAGAAATCCTGAGAGCCATCGGCGAGCGTTCCATTTCGAATGCAGGGGTGTGCAATCACTGCATCGTGGGCGATACTGGTCTTAAACCAAAACCGGATTCGGGGAGACCCACATTGGGAAAACAAACGATTAAGGCGGATACCACTGCCGAAGCCTATCTCACACTACTTGCCGACCGAGGTGTCGACTATCTTTTTGGTAATGCGGGAACAGATTTTGCATCTGTGATTGAAGCGCTGTCCAAGGCACAGCTCGGTGAAGCGAAAGCGCCGACTCCTGTCACAGTGCCGCATGAAAATGTCGCGGTTGCCATGGCCCATGGTTATTACCTGGCCACCGGACGTCCGCAGGCTGTGATGTTGCATGTAACCGTCGGTACCGCGAACGGTGTTTGTGGCATCATGAATGCAGCACGTGAGCGTATTCCCATGTTGTTCTCTGCGGGTAGGACACCCGTTACAGAAGAAGGGTTGCCTGGCGCCCGCAGTATTTACATTCATTGGGCCCAGGAAATGTTTGATCAGGCAGGCATGGTCCGCGAGTTAGTAAAATGGGATTATGAACTGCGTAATCTTGAACAGCTTGAAACCGTGGTTGACCGGGCGCTGACCGTTGCGATGTCGGAACCGCGCGGACCTGTTTATTTGACCCTACCCCGCGAGATGCTGGCGGAAAACCCTGGCGACTTCACTTTTGATAGCCCAACGGTGAGAAATGCTTCACGGGCGGGTGTACCGCATCCGAACTCGATTGATCAGGCAGCGGATATGCTGAGTAAAGCAAAGAATCCGCTGATTATTTCTTCTTCTTTTGGACAACATCCAGAAGATGTTGCATCGCTGGAAGCACTTGCAGAACGTTTTGCCATTCCCGTCATTTGCTACCGCCCGCGCTACGTAAACTTGCCAACTGACCATCCGATGCATGTCGGGTTTGAGCCTGCCGAACGGCTTGCGACAGCCGATGTTATTTTAACGCTGGAATCCGATGTGCCGTGGATTCCGAGCCTGCATAAAATTTCCCCTGAAGCGCAAGTGATCCAGGCCGGGGTTGATCCTCTATTCACCAACTATCCGATACGGGGGTTCCGGAGTGATCTGACATTGGCCGGTGATCCGGCATCTACTTTGCGGGCGCTATCGGCGGCAATGACCGAAAACGCAGATCGCATTGGCGCAACCCGAAAGGAAGTCGCAGCACAAAAGGCAGCATTGGCGGAAACGCAAAAAGCGCTGTTGGAACGTCAATCTGTCGGCGGTCCGATGGAGTATCCATGGGTCGCCCATTGTATCGGCCAGGTTATGAACGAAGACGATGCACTTGTGAGCGAGTCACAATTACCGGTCGGCTTCCTGGGTTCCCGGAAACCTGGAACTGTCTTCGGCACCAGCCCTGCCGGTGGCCTTGGTTGGGGGAATGGAGCAGCACTTGGCTTACAGCTCGGTGATCGTTCTCGGCGCGTCTTTAACGTAGCGGGCGACGGTTCCTATATGTTTGGCAACCCAACGCCGGCACATTTCGTTGGTGCTTCGATGGAATTACCGATCTGCACTATTATTCTTAACAACCGTATGTGGGGCTCCGTCCGGAAATCGACACTCGGACTTCACCCGGACGGTGCTGCTTCTCGACTGAATCGTTCGCCGTTGACGGCCCTTGAACCCAATCCGGATTTCGAAAAGGTTGTTGAAGCCAATGGCGGCTATGGTGAACGGGTCGATAACGCGGAAGACCTTCCAGGTGCCCTCGAACGGGCCTTGAAGGCGGTGGATATTGAAAAGCGTCAGGCAGTCCTCAATGTACAAACGTCTTATGACGATGCGCAGGCACTGGCAGACGCACGGCGTTAGCTAGGCGAGACCTTTTACCGCAACAGCGCGGCTTTCAAAGGAAATAGAGCCGTCTTTGGCGAAGGGCAGGGTTTGTTTTAGCCGCTCGCGGACGGCATTACGCTGATCTTCCGTCATCGTTTGGTAAAATCGGCCGACATTTTGTGAGTTTTTGGTAATTGGTTGCCAGTAATCTTCGAGATCCCGGAACTGGGTCGTAAAGGAAATGGTGTTTTGCTGAACTTTCGTTACGCTTGCCGCTTCAAATATTTGGGCAATTGAATCGATTTCGGTCATTGGTGTTCGGTTGGTGGCCCGATCCTCCATACGCTCTGGGATGATGTCTGCAACAGCTCCCCAGAAGTGCCGCGTCGTGTTCATGTTGCTATCCATATCCCAGTCATAGAGGGCAATGACACTACCGGGACGGGCCACGCGTTTCATCTCGCCAATTGCTTTTACTTTGTTGGGTACGAATTTGATCATGAGGCCCGAAACGACCGCATCGAACGTGGAATCCTCGAACGGCAGATCTTGAGCATCGCCAACCTCAAATCGAATACCCTTGTTATCCGGGTGTTGTTTTGCGGCAGTAATGGATTTTTCCAGAGGGTCGGCTCCAGTGACAATCGAGGGCGCGCAATTTCTGGCGACAGTTTGCGCCAACATTCCGGCACCGCAACCGACGTCGAGCCAACTTAAATTCTGCCCGGGCTGAATCCAATCAAGGAATTGGCTCGCCACCTGACGGCTCCAGCGTCCCATGAAGTTGTCGTATTCAGCGTAGGTATTGTTGTCAGACATTTTTGTGTTCCTTACTGCGCAGCCTGCCAAAGCTCTTTGGCGGCATTGCGGTCAATTTTTCCCCGACTGTTCTTGGGGATTTTTCCGACAATTGTAATTGTTTTCGGTCGCTTTGCTTCCGGAAGGTTTGCGATGCAATAGACTGTCAGGTCATCGGCGCTGAGATTTGAATCGGTTGTTACCGTTACCCAACTTACGAGATTTTCGCCGTAGACCGCGTCGGGAATTCCAAACGTTACAGCCTCAAGGACATTGGGGTGTCGAGATATTAAGGCGTCGATCTCGAGCGGTGATATATTGACGCCACCCCGGATGACGACATCCTTTGCGCGGCCGGTGATGCGTAGAAAACCGTCTTCGTCCAGATAACCGAGATCGCCGGTTTTCAGGGGTTTCCCTCTTATGACCTCTATGTCGCCACCGGCATGGAGATAGGCCTGGGCGTGTTGCGCGCTGACGGTCTCGATATCACCGATGTCGCCGGGCGGTAACGGATTGCCTGCATCATCACGGATCGTGATGTTTTGATACATTCCTGCAGTCCCGACACTGCCGATGACGCGAGTGCCAGGGGCATTTGCCGCGACGATGCCGCCTTCACTCATGCCATAAAGCTGGACCAGTTCTACTCCATAGATATCTTCAAACCGCCGGTGAGCATCGGGCATGAGAGGCGCGGTACTACAGGATACAAACCGCACACTGGCAAACACCTCTTTGCCGTTTTGAATCGGTTGTTCCAGCAACATATTCACGACCGTCGGGACCGCGACAATGATGGTGGGTTGGTGAGCCTCGATCCAGCTGACAAAGCGTGAGCGCGAAAAGTTTTTTGCGAATAGAAGAGTCGCCCCCGAAAGCATCGCGGGATTAAGCGAAATCATATGCGCTGAGGCCCAGCTAATAGACCGAAACTCCAGAATTCGATCGTCGCTTGTTAAAGACCAGCGGTCGAGCTGGTGTTGCGCGATGGCTTGATAGTTACTGAAGCTATGCAACACACCTTTGGGCTGCGCTGATGTTCCCGACGTAAAACAGATGACGCAACGATCCTCTTTATCATTCCCGGTGTTGGGCGGGTTTTCGGGATCGAGTCGAGATAGATTGGCAAATAGCCCCGTATCGAGGGTTCTGTCGTTAAAGGAAACCCATTCTCCGACTGTCCCGTTGCCAATGGCATGCCGATTGAGGTCCTGGTGCCATAGGATCAGTGTTGGTTCGATCCGGGCAAGCATCTCGACGAGATGGTTCTGGTTTATTTCGGTATTAATGGTGCAGTAGGTCGCGCCATAGGCCTGGATACCGTAGTAGAGAATTAAGTGCTCAAGCGAGTTCTCGCCGAGGACGACGATTTTGTGATTGCTGTGAATATCTTTGTTGTGCAGAAAGTGCGCAAGACGAGCAGTCCATAAGGAAAGCTCTTCCCAGCCTATAGTTTCACCAGTATCGACAGAGATGAATGCAGGTGTATCCCCCTGATTACAGGCGTTTTGCGCAATTTGATCCGCTAAGGAAAGGTAATCGTCAGGCAGTATTCCGGTCGGTTCTAGCGTGTCGACCATACTACCCTAATCCGGTACC
>CALIBP010000043.1 GCA_938048165.1 uncultured Alphaproteobacteria bacterium
CCTCCGATCACGCAATGTCGGTAATACAGATCGAGGTTAGGCATTGGTGTTCGTCCGACATTAAGGCGTCCGTTGATTATCGGCAGTCCGTTGATGGTAATACGTTTGGCAATCGCCGCATCCCGCGCGGGGACGACTAAACCACCTGTGTTATTTGGTCCATCGCCTGAAATATCAATGACCTTCCGGAAACTCTTGTATGGGCTGTTTTCTATAAGTGTGACGCCATGGTCAATGGCATCAGAGATAGAGGTCCAGGGGCCTCTTCCTGGAGGTGCTTTGCGAAGCCGCACAGCATACTCGGTGGCGCTGTTGAAGCCATCGATAATATGCCAGTCGGTAATGGGGACCTGCCAACCATCGCCAGCCCACTCGAAATAGGTAACGGCAATTCGTCCCAAAGTGCCGGAGGTGATTGCCTTTATGACTTCTGGGTCACTGATTGCGGAGATATAACCATTACGTTGCAGGATGGCTTCCTGCTCATCCACGCTCCCTGAGACATCAACTGCCAATACCAGCTGTAAATCAACCTCATCGCCAGGCGGTGGTCTCCGTTGCTGGGCATCAACCGGCGTCGCAAAAAGAACCGTTAGCACGATCATCCAAAATGGGAGTCGCATGACGATACCTCCGCTTACGTTTCGATGGCCTCAATTACCGATCCGTCAATATCGATACAGGCTGCCAGAAGGGATCCACCCCGGCCGCAGCCGCCATCAATGCTTATTGTAAATGGCTTTTCGACGAGTCCTTTTGCTTCAGGGTCAAAACCACGGATGACTTTGTCGAAACCGCTATAGGAGGTGTCGATCTCGTTGAAAGCGCGGGACCCCCACCAGAATGCATCTGCTTGCGCATCTAACGGCCGTTCCGGATCAACCCCGCGATTGACGAACAGGAGTGTTGCTTCACGGCTAAAGGCTGCATGTTTGAGGCTGCTGAGCCATTCCTGATGGCCAGCCGCCTGAAACGCTGTTCGGATTTTTGCCGTCCAGCGTGTAATAGCCATCGGGCCCTGCCGGATCGCAGACTGCGCATCATCCCGACCGCTACCATAAGCTTCGAGCGTTGATCCAATACCTTGATCGAGCATCCAGTCGAGGACTTCTGCGGGGTCGACCGCAAATTGTAGCTGCATTAACCGTTGCCACATTTCTTCCTGGGCACCCCGTAACATGACGATATCATGGGTGAACATATTGCGGCGGCTGAGAATGGCGCGCCGAAACGTCAACACGGCATCGACAGTTGCGTGAACGGCCTTGCCGCGTCCCAATATATTGCCGAGATAGAGTAGCCGGTCGCCCGGAAGGAACTTCTCCTCGATTACGGCTTGCAGCTTGTTTAAGCGGTCGACATCGCCATGGATGGACGAAATTGCCCATACGCGCTTAGTGCGGTGCAGAACGGCAAATATGGACGGTTCAGTCATATAATGAATTAGGCTCTTTTCATATTGTGGTCGTCAAGGACAGACCGTACGCCTTTTGCTTGACTTTCTCCATTTGCCGCGTAAATTCCCCGCCAACCCAAGGCTAGTACAGCTTTTTTCGCCCAGGGGTGACCATCGGTCTGCGAGTGTTCGCACACCGGTGCGTTTTGCGTTGAAACGAATTTGCTGATGAGACTCAATGTTTGACACGCTGAGCACACGATTATCTGACGTCTTCGACAAGCTGAAGAAGCGCGGCGCGCTGTCTGAAGCTGATGTTACGTCAGCGCTGCGTGAAATTCGTGTCGCGCTGCTTGAAGCCGATGTTGCCCTTCCAGTAGTCAAAGACTTTATCGATACGGTCCGTGAACGCGCCGTTGGTGAAGAAGTTGTGCGAAGCGTTACACCAGGGCAGATGGTGGTTAAGATCGTTAATGATCACCTGACCGAGATGCTCGGCGGAGATCAGGCGGCCATTAATCTCGCGGCTCAGCCACCAGCGGCTATCATGATGGTTGGCCTCCAGGGGTCTGGTAAAACCACATCGACCGCTAAGGTCGCTATTCATTTAAGAGATCAGTTTCGTAAAAAAGCGTTAATGGCGTCGCTCGACGTTCGACGTCCTGCTGCGCAGCAGCAGTTGCAGGTGCTGGGTGCCGACGCTGGGATCACAACCCTCCCAATTGTTCCATTTGAAACACCGGAAATGATTGCCAAGCGGGCAATGGATACGGCGCGCAAGGAAGGGTACGACGTCGTCCTGCTGGATACCGCTGGTCGTCTCCATATTGATGACGAGTTGATGAATGAAGCCGCTTCGGTTCATGACATCGCAAAACCTGTTGAGACACTTTTTGTCGCTGATGCGATGACGGGGCAGGATGCGGTTCATGCGGCGGAAGCCTTCCATCAGAAACTCCATGTTACTGGTATTGTTCTAACCCGGATTGATGGTGATGCGCGCGGTGGCGCGGCTTTATCGATCCGTGCGGTTACCGGTTGCCCGATCAAGCTTCTCGGCAACGGTGAAAAGTTGGATGCGCTCGAAGTGTTCCATCCGGAACGTATAGCGTCTCGTATTCTTGGCATGGGTGACGTCGTCACTTTGGTCGAAAAGGCATCAGAAGTTGTCGAGGAAGAGGAAGCTGAAAAACTCGCTGCAAAGATCCAGAAGGGTCAGTTCGACTTTGAAGATTTTGCCAAACAGTTAAGCCAGGTCCGTAAAATGGGTGGCATGGGGGGCATCATGGGTATGCTACCAGGTTCCCAGAAAGTTAAGGCGCAGATGGGAGCAGCCAATGTTGATGACAAGGCGCTCGCCCGTCAGGAAGCTATCATCTTTTCGATGACCCCGAAGGAACGCAAGAACCCAAAACTGTTTAATGGATCGCGCCGCCGTCGTGTGGCCGCGGGTGCCGGAACAACAGTTCAAGAGGTCAATCGATTGCTCAAACAGTTCCAGCAGATGAGCAAGATGATGAAACGTATGAACAAGCTCGGTCAGAAAGGCATGATGCGCCATGGCTTGCCCGGCATGATGGGCCAGTGACCAATATCGATAATAATTACAGCTACTTAAACAGAAACGACGTAACGAATTCACTATCAATCAAGGACTAAAGGAACCACATAGCCAATGTCACTTAAAATCAGACTTTCCCGGGGCGGTGCCAAGAAGCGGCCCTTTTACCGTATTGTTGTTGCCGACTCTCGTAGCCCACGTGATGGCCGGTTTATCGAACGTATCGGCGTTTACAACCCGATGCTTAAACGTGAAGACCCCAACCGTATTCAATTCGATGAAGAACGCGTACGCCATTGGTTATCGCATGGCGCAACCCCCAGCGACCGTGTTGCTCGTTTCTTGGGTGCGGCCGACATTATTCCGATGCCCGTGCGCCGTGAGCAGACCAAGCAGGACAAGCCACGCGCCAAAACCCTGGAACGGTTGAAGGAACAGGAAGAAGCCAAACAGGCGGCTGAAGAAGAAGCTGCGGCTGCTGCGGCAGCTGAAGCTGAGACCCCTGCCGCTGAAGAAGCCCCGGTGGACGAGGCTCCTGCTGAGGAAGCACCTGCAGAGGAAGCTGCAGCCGAAGAACCTGCTGTAGAGGAAGAGACGAAGGAGGAGTAGTCCTGAACCATGGGTCTCCCAAACATGTCTCCTGATGACTCCCCTAACCGCATCTGTGTCGGCCGTATCGCTGGCGCGCATGGTGTACAGGGTTTGATCAAGGTGAATAGTTATACGGAAGAACCTATGGATGTCGCGGCCTACGGGCCGGTTACCGACGAGGACGGCGATCGCATGTTTGAGCTAGAGGCAAAACGCATGGCCAAGACACAGGTCTTGGTCCGCATAAAAGGGGTCATGGACCGTAACGCCGCGGAAGCGTTGCGCGGTACATACCTTTATGTGTCGCGTGATGTTTTGCCGCCGCCTGCAGACGACGAATTCTATTGGGAAGACCTGGTTGATCTTGCGGCTGAAACCATTGACGGTAAGTCGCTTGGCTCGGTGCTTTCAGTACAGGAATTTGGCGCTGGCGAAATGCTTGAAATAGGCAAACGCAGTGGCGGTACGACGTTGGTGCCGTTTACCCGCGACATCGTTCCTCGGGTGGATTTGGAGGCTGGAAAACTTGTCGTCGATCCGCCGCCAGGCTTGTTGGAACCGGTGACAAAAAACGATCCCGAGCAAGAGCCAGGAAAAGGGGAGAGCGTACAATGACGTCGCCTTGCTGGACTGCCAAAGTGCTGACCTTGTTCCCGGAGATGTTCCCAGGGCCTCTGGGATTCTCGCTCGCTGGAAGAGCCTTGGATCAAGGGCTGTGGGCGTTGGAAACGATGGATATTCGTGAGTTCGCCAGTGATAAACACGCGACTGTCGACGATTCGCCATTTGGTGGTGGACCGGGAATGGTCATGCGGGCAGATGTGGTTGGCAACGCGCTGGATGCGGCGGGTTCGAAAACCCGGCCGATATATTTGACGCCGCGAGGGCGACCGCTTGATCAGGATCGGGTGCGGGCACTGGCGGCTGACCCGGAAATCACCATCTTATGTGGACGATATGAAGGTGTTGATGAACGAGTTTTGGATACCCACGGGCTGGAGCAGGTAAGCCTTGGTGATTTTGTTCTGTCAGGGGGAGAGCCCGCGGCGATTACATTGATTGATGCCTGCGTTCGGCTATTGCCGGGAGTCATTGGCAAAGAAGAGTCGCTAACAGATGAAAGTTTTGAAGAGGGGTTGCTTGAATATCCCCATTACACGCGGCCTGTCGATTGGCGGGGCCGCAAGGTGCCTGAGCTTTTGTTGAGCGGGCATCACGAAAAAATTAAGACCTGGCGGCGTGAGGCTGCCAAAAAGATTACTCAAGAACGACGCCCTGACCTGTGGAGCAGGTATCAGGAACGTCATATGGCGATAAAGGATTAAGACCATGAATATTATCGAAACGCTGGAACAAGAAGAGATCAGCAAGCTGACCGCAGAGCGGGAAGTCCCTGAATTTGGTGCCGGTGATACGCTCCGCGTTCACGTAAAGGTCTTTGAAGGGACGCGTGAGCGAATCCAGGTGTTTGAAGGCGTTTGTATCGCGCGCAAAAATTCCGGACTCAACTCAGCCTTCACGGTTCGCAAAATCTCCTACGGTGAAGGCGTGGAACGTGTATTCCCGCTCTATTCCCCGCGGATTGAGCAGATCGAAGTCATGCGTCGCGGCGCGGTTCGCCGGGCCAAGCTTTATTATCTGCGTGAGCTGCGCGGTAAGAAGGCTCGGATCGCCGAGAAGGTCGAACGCCGCGTTGGCGCTGATCAGGTTGCCAAGAAAGAAGAAGTAGCTGTCGCTTCTGATGAAGTCGTTCAGGAAACTGCTCCTGAGACAGTAACCGAGGCGACTGCCGCTGAGGCAACGACAGAAGAAGCCAAGATAGAAGACTAGTAACGATATAGCTGCTTGATAAGTGGGCAGCTATTAAATTGATAAAGGGAGACGGGATGATGTCGGGACCTAAGACATTATTCGATAAGATTTGGGAAAGTCACCTGGTTGATGAACAGGATGACGGAACATGTCTTAT
>CALIBP010000044.1 GCA_938048165.1 uncultured Alphaproteobacteria bacterium
TCGCGCCTGTCTGCTCGGGTGAACGCCCTTACCTGATTTTCCCTCTATGAGGGTATTAATCTGGAAGCCGTGCCAGGTCACCCTGGCGCGGTTTTTTGATTCTGCCGGTTTGGCTTTTTAATGACATAGCGCACTTCAATACCCCAAAAACTTAGGGTTTTCGCGCAAGTCCTTGACTCGATGACGTGATTCGCAGGTCGTTGGATTGTCAATAAATTTTTTTATTTTTTTGTCGCTGGATCGGGTTGCTATCCATTCCGGCCCCAATTAAATTTGCAATCGGCGACGGAATGGATACAGAAGCATTTAAGTAAAAAAGGACTGTTTTCTTTCTAATTTAAGTAATGGATTAGTTTGTTTTAATATAAAATCTGTTTCTTTTTCAATCTAATACTATCGGTGGGTTGGCGCCCAAATAAAGGCAGTAAGGCTGGAAGCACTAAATATAACGGACACATTTCAATACCGCCGATGCCGGTGTCGAAGATTTCCGCTTCCAGATGAACTGAAAAAATAACGCAATTCACTATTTCGTGGATTGTTTGGGGGACTGGGGACATAAAGAATGCCGGGACCAAGGCTTGATCCGAAGATTACAGCTCAATGGGCAAGAGTACGCGGGCTGTTAAGATCGGAAGTTGGTGACGCCTCATATCGAAGTTGGTTGAAGCCGTTAACGCTGGTTTCAATTACAGACGGGACGGTGAGAATAGCGGTACCGACCCGCTTCATGCGGGACTGGGTCGTAAGCCACTATGGTGACCGGTTGCGTGAATTGTGGGCTGGCGAGAATGAGACTGCCGATGTGATCGATGTCTTTGTGCAGACGCCGACCACCCGTCCTTTAAACAGACCTGTTGAGAAGCCCGCTATTGCGCAGCAGGTAAATGGGTCAATGGGTGCAGCATCGGCGAATGGTGCGTCTGACACTCGACCCGAGATTAGTGCACCAATCGATCCCCGTTTCACCTTTTCAAACTTCGTCGTGGGCAAACCAAATGAGTTGGCCTATGCCGCAGCGCGCCGGGTGGCTGATTCAGAGGACGCGGCCTTTAATCCGCTGTTTCTTTATGGTGGTGTCGGCCTTGGTAAAACGCATCTTATGCACGCAATTGCCAACCACACGCGTGCAAAATTTCCCGAGCGGCGTGTGGTTTATATGTCCGCCGAAAAATTCATGTTCCACTTCATCCGCGCCCTGCGGTTCAAAGATACGGTGTCCTTCAAGGAGCAGTTCCGTTCGGTTGATCTTTTGATGATCGATGATGTGCAGTTCATCAATGGGAAGGAAGCCACCCAGGAAGAGTTTTTCCATACGTTTAACGACCTTGTGGATAATAATCGGCAAGTCGTCATCTCGGCAGATAAGTCGCCTTCGGATTTGGAGGGCATGGAAGAACGGCTGCGCTCGCGGCTCGGCTGGGGCCTTGTTGCAGACATCCATGCGACGAGTTTCGAGTTACGGCTGGGCATTCTTGATGTGAAGTCTGAGCGGCTGGGCGTTGAGATCCCGGCAAAGGTCAAAGAATTTCTATCGCACCGGATTACCTCCAATGTTCGCGAGCTTGAAGGGGCGCTAAACAGGGTGGTTGCCCATGCTGAGCTCGTGGGTCGTGAAATTACGCTGGAGTCCTGTCAGGAGGTCCTTCACGACATCCTGCGGGCTAATGACCGACGCGTTACAATCGAAGAAATTCAGAAGAGCGTTTCGGAGCATTTTAATATTCGAATTGCCGATATGCATTCTGCCCGCCGGGCGCGCGCCGTGGCGCGTCCACGTCAGGTGGCGATGTATTTGGCGAAGCAGCTTACGTCTCGATCACTACCGGAAATTGGCCGGAAATTTGGTGGCCGGGATCACACGACAGTCATGCATGCGGTCAAGAAGGTCGAAGAGTTGCGGCAAACAGATTCGGCGTTCTGTGAAGATGTTGACCTTCTGCGGCGTATGCTAGAGGGATAACCGCAGTTTTCTGAGATTTTTCTCGTATTTAATCCGGTAAATTTTGGGCATCTAAACCCGTGCGGGCACCCGGTTGAAATGCTATAATTTCAGCTGTCTGCAAGCTGTTGCAGGTGGCAGAGACAAGCCGGTGTTTTTTATTCTTATGAGAACCATGTGACGCCATGAAGTTTACGATTGATCGCGGTGCTTTGTTGAAGGCATTGACCCATGTCCAGAGCGTAGTTGAACGCCGGAATACCATCCCAATTTTGTCGAATATACTGATGCGTGCCGATGACGGTGCTGTCGAGTTATCAGCGACAGATATGGATATCGCTGTTGTCGAAAAAATTTCAGCTGATGTAAGCCAGCAGGGTGCCACCACGGTTCCCGCACACACCTTGTTTGATATCGTTCGCAAGCTGGAAGATGGTTCGCAAATCGAACTTGGTGGTGGCTCTGAAGAAGGCCAGATGGCGATGCGCTCCGGGCGGTCGACCCTAAAGCTTGCGACGCTGGCCAGCGAAGACTTCCCGGCAATGACAGACGATGACATGCCCCACAGCTTCTCGCTGGAAGCGGCTGCGTTGAGGTCCTTGATTGATCGCACGCGCTTCGCGATTTCGACGGAAGAAACCCGCTATTACCTGAATGGCATTTATCTGCACGCCGCAGAAGGTGATGACGGCAATGCCGTCTTGCGCGCTGTCGCGACAGACGGCCACCGGCTTGCCCGAATGGAAGTGCCAATACCGGCCGGCGCGGAAGGAATCCCTGGAGTGATTGTGCCGCGCAAAACGGTAAACGAGTTGCGGAAACTGATCGATGAAACGGAAGATGACATCGCTGTTATGATGTCCGATACAAAAATCCGCTTTGCAGTCGATCAGATTGTTCTCAGCTCTAAATTAATTGACGGTACGTTCCCTGACTATGATCGGGTTATCCCCGAGGCAAATGACAAGTTTCTCGAGGTAAGCTGCAACCGCTTTGAGCGGGCTGTGGATCTGGTCTCGACAATTTCGACAGAAAAATCTCGAGCTATCAAGTTAAGCCTGGGGGCCAACAGTTTGGTCCTCTCAGCGACCAGCCCCGATGCGGGTAGTGCTACTGAAGAGCTCGAAGTCGAATATGACGATGGCGAACTCGAAATTGGCTTTAATTCCCGGTATTTGCTCGACATTACCCAGCAGATTCAAGGCGATAAAGCGCGCTTCGCCCTTTCTGACGCGGCATCGCCGACTCTCGTCAAAGATCTTGAGGATGAGAAGGCGCTCTACGTCCTGATGCCGATGCGCGTATAAAGGCGGGCCCCCTGTCTACGTCGCAACCCGTTTTCCTAAAGGATGTTCAAGCAGCGTCAATGGCGGTGCAGCGTTTGGTTTTGACTGATTTCCGTTGTTACGCCTCATTGCGTCTGAAGATTAATGCTCCCCTGATTACCCTCACTGGCGCAAACGGTGCCGGCAAGACTAACCTTCTGGAAGCTATTTCCTTTCTGGTTCCGGGCCGTGGTTTGCGGGCTGCCCGCCTGACCGACATCGCCCGCCGTGATGCCGACAAGAATGCACCCGATCAGCGATGGGGCGTGGCCGCGACAGTCGAAGGCCTTGATGGGGTTTATGAAGTTGGCACTGGCGTTACCGAAGAGATAATTGTCGAGAATCCACGGCGCGCCGTGCGCATAAATGGTGCCCCCGTGCGCGGTCAGTCTGCATTAGGGGAGCGGCTGTCCGCTCTCTGGCTTACACCCGATATGCAACGGCTATTTACGGAAGGGGCTTCGGGTCGTCGTCGCTTCCTTGATCGCCTGGTTTTTGGATTTGACCCGGCGCATGCTGGCCGGCTCAAGGCATTTGAGCGCGCGCTGCGCGAAAGGTCGAACCTGTTGCACCGTGAGGTAACGCAAGGAGCTACGCCTGACCCGGCGTGGCTTGATGTGCTGGAAGAAACAATCGTCGAAAAAGGTGTGGCAATAGCCGCCGCGCGGCTTGCCCTGATTGATCGCTTGAACCCGGCCTGTGCTATGGGGGTTGGGCCCTTTCCTTCCGCGCATCTCGCCCTTGACGGTGTCCTAGACAGTTGGATCAGCTCAATGCCGGCCGTCGAGGCGGAAGATAAATATCGCGCGGCGTTGGTGGAGTCTCGGCGTGTAGACCGCGCAGGCCGCGGTGCGACCATTGGCCCGCAGCGCAGCGACCTTGCAGTGACGCATATTTTAAAGAAGACCCCTGCCGGACAATGTTCGACCGGTGAACAAAAAGCATTACTCATCAGTATCGTGCTGGCGAATGCCCGTTTGCAGTCCCTGGAACGAGGCGCTGTGCCGATTTTATTACTTGATGAAATCGCCGCCCATCTCGATGAAGACCGGCGCGCCGCTCTTTTTGCAGAAATTCAGGCGCTTGGCGCTCAAGCCTGGATGACGGGTACCGATCCGTCGCTCTTTGCCCCGCTCTCTGGGGCCGCTCAACATTTTACCGTGGCGAACGCCGAAGTCACAGAGTGTTCCCTCGATGCATATGCCGCATGAAACTCACGAAGAAATGGTTTAACTATGGCACCTCCCGCTGACGATTCCGCCGAAAAACAAAATGCCGACTATGGCGCAGATTCCATCCAGGTTTTGCGTGGCCTGGATGCCGTTCGAAAACGGCCCGGAATGTATATCGGTGATACCGATGATGGGTCGGGGCTGCATCATATGGTTTACGAGGTGGTGGATAACGGCATTGATGAAGCGCTTGCCGGAATCTGTGATCGGGTTGAGGTAACTTTAAATGGCGATGGATCTGTCTCAATCCGCGATAACGGACGTGGGATTCCGGTTCAGCTCCATGAAGAAGAAGGGGTGTCGGCCGCTGAGGTCATCATGACTCACCTGCATGCTGGTGGGAAGTTTGACCAAAGTTCTTATAAGGTTTCCGGCGGCTTGCACGGCGTTGGTGTGTCCGTTGTTAACGCTTTGTCGTCATGGCTGGAACTCAGAATCTGGCGTGAAGGCGCAGAATGGACTATGCGTTTTGAGCATGGCGTACCCGTTAAATCGCTCGAAAAGGTTGCCGACTGGGATGGCCCAACCGGTAGCCAGGTCACCTTTCTCGCGTCACCAGAAACATTCACCAATGTTGAGTTTGATTTCGCCAAGCTTGAGCACCGGCTTCGGGAGCTTGCCTTTTTGAACTCAGGTGTGACGCTGGTTGCCAATGATTCCCGTGGCGTTGAGCCAAATATTGTCGAAATGCATTACGAAGGCGGCCTTGCAGCGTTTGTGAGCTATGTCGATCGTGGCAAAACGCCCTTGTTTGATGAACCTATCGCGATCCGGGGTGAACAAGATGACATCGCCATGGAAGTCGCGCTGGAATGGTCTGATAGTTATCACGAGACCACGCTGTGCTTTACCAACACGATCCCGCAGGGTGACGGCGGGACCCATCTGGCAGGCCTTCGCGGCGCCCTCACACGAACGATTAATGCCTATGCCAATGAGACGGGTATCGCGAAAAAGGAAAAGGTCACCCTGACCGGGGATGATATGCGTGAAGGGCTGACCTGTGTTCTGTCAGTCATGGTTCCCGATCCTAAATTTTCCTCACAAACCAAAGACAAGCTGGTGTCTTCCGAAGTTCGTCCGGTTGTTGAAAGCCTGGTTGGCGAAAAACTCAGCCAGTGGTTCGAGGAACACCCCAATGAGGCAAAACGGATTGTTACGAAAGCCGTTGAAGCCGCCGCCGCTCGTGAAGCCGCGCGCAAAGCACGTGATCTGACACGGCGAAAGGGGGCCCTCGATATTTCCAGCCTGCCCGGAAAACTTGCCGATTGTCAGGAACGCGATCCGTCGCAATCAGAAATCTTCATCGTTGAGGGTGATTCAGCGGGTGGCTCTGCCAAACAGGGACGTAACCGGCGTAATCAGGCGATTCTGCCACTACGGGGTAAGATTCTAAATGTTGAGCGGGCGCGGTTTGACAAGATGCTGTCTTCGGCGGAAATCGGGACATTGATTGCGGCCCTCGGCACGGGTATTGGCCGCGAAGATTTTGATGTCGAGAAAGCCCGGTATCACAAGATTATCATTATGACGGACGCCGATGTCGACGGTAGCCATATCCGGACATTGCTCCTAACCTTCTTTTTCCGGCAAATGCCGGAGCTCATTGAGCGCGGCTACCTCTATATCGCTCAACCACCCCTTTATCGGGCCAAAAAGGGATCGGAAGAAATTTATCTTAAAGATGATCCCAAGCTCGAGGATTATCTGATCGATGCCGGTTTGCGCGATTGCCTGCTGATTGTTCAGGATGGTGCCGAGATTGCCGGGGCGGATTTGCGCGATACTGTTGAAAGTGCCCTGCGCCTCAAACGGTTGATGACGCCTATCCTGCAAAGAATCTCTAATTCGATGGTGCTGGAACAGGCCGCCATATTGGG
>CALIBP010000045.1 GCA_938048165.1 uncultured Alphaproteobacteria bacterium
AGCCATTTGCCCTCTAGTCGACTGAACGCCGCGCGACGTTGTTCGTCGGTGACACCCTGCCAATGGGTGCCGGCGTAATACAGCCATTCTCCTGCCAGCCGGCTGAATACCTCACGCCGCTGCTCATCGGTGATCCCCGCCCATTGAAGGTGAAGGCCGGCCTCATACAGCCATTTGCCCTCCAGTCGGCCGAAGGCCGCGCGCCGCTGCTCTTCGGTGATCCCCTCCCATCGAAGGCCGGCCCAATAAAGATCTTCGCCCTCCAGCCGGCAGAACGCTGCGCGCCGCTGCTCACCGGTGATCCCGCGCCAGTACCTGCCGGCCCAACACAGCCATTTGCCCTCCAGCCGGTTGAACGCTTCGCGTCGCTGATCGTCGGTGATTTCCGGACAGTCCCTGCCGGCGATATATAGAGCCTCTCCCTCGAGGCTATCGAAATCTTGAGTATTAGACATGGCTTATATAGTTATATGGTCATAAGCCCAAAAAGAAAGCACATGCTCTGTGCCGTTGCGCGCCAGTATCTGCATACATTAGATGCATGCATATGCCAACGGCACCGCACAAGTCGCTTTGAACAAAAGGTATAACCTTATTTTATAATCAAATTGATAAATCTAAAAGATGCACCTTTAGACTTATTATATTTTTTATATTTATTTATGTGAGGCATTGATTTAATGCAATTTAGTAATGCGATTTTGTTTTTATTGTCCACCTCATATAGCAAACTAATCACATCTTCTTGTTTAATGCCTGGCCATTCAACTAAAGCACGATATAAACAATCGCTACGTAGCTTGCCTAGCATTTTGCTTCGGTGGCCGTCTGTTATCCCCTTCCATTCCAAACCGGCCCAATACAGATAAAAGCCCTCGAGCCGGCCGAACGCCTCGCGCCGCTGCTCGTCGGTGATTCCCGACCATTCCTTGCCAGCCCAATACAGCCATTTGCCTTCCAGTTGGTCGAACACTTCGCGGCGCTGCTCATCGGTGACCCACGGCCAGTTAATGCCGGCCTCGTACAGCCATTCGCCCTCTAATCGGTTAAACGCCTCGCGCCGTATCTCGTCGGTGACATCTCCCCAATTCCTGACGGCATGATATAGCCATTCGCCCTCCAGTCGGCCGAACGCTGCGCGCCGCTGCTCGTCGGTGATCCCCGACCAATCACGTCCGGCCCAGTACAGCCATTCGCCATCCAGTCGGCCGAACGCTGCGCGCCGCTGCTCATCGGTGATCCCCGACCACAACCAGCCTGCGCGATACAGCCATTTGCCCTCCAGCTGGCTGAACGCCTCGCGACGCTGATCGTCGGTGACACCCGACCAGTCACAGCCGGCGCGATATAGCCAATAGCCCTCTAGACGGCTGAACGCCTTGCGCCGCATCTTGTCGGTGACACCTGACCAGTCATTGCCGGCGCGATACAGCCATTTGCCCTCTAATCTGTTGAACGCCGCGCACCGCATCTCGTCGGTGATTCCCGACCAGTCCCTGCCTGCGATATATAGAGCCTCTCCCTCAAGGATGGTGAAATCTTTAGCATTAGACATGGCTTATATAGTTATATGGTCATAAGCCCAAAAACAAAGCATATATCTTGTGTCATTGCGCATCAGTATCATTAGAACTAACAAAAAATCTTGGGGTTATCCGGACGCATCTGCAAATAGATAGAACCGCAAAACTTGTTATGCATAAAACACTATAATCTAATAGACAATTAAATTAATAAACAGTTAAATATACTTTTATTTTCCTTATACTTTTTACACTTACTTAGGTGTGGTATTGATTTAATGCGATCCAGTAATGCGATTTTGTTTTTATTACTATTATCATAAAGTAAGATGATCATGTCTTCTTGTTTAACGCCAGGCCATTGAGATAAAGGAGATAAAGATAGAAGCAGCCACGTGCCATGCAGATTGCCTAGCATCTTGCTTCGATGTTCGTCTGTTATCCCCTTCCATTTCAAGCCGGCCCAATACAGCCATTCGCCCTCAAGTCGATTGATGAATGCCTCGCGACGCATCTCGTCGGTGACCCCCGGCCAGTCCTCGCCGGCGCAATACAGCCATTGGCCCTCTAGTCTGCTGAACGACTCGCGACGCATCTCGTCGGTGATCCCTAACCACTCCTTGCCGGCGCGATACAGCCATTCGCCCTCCAACCGGCTGAACGCCTCGCGCTGCATCTCATCGGTAACCCCCGGCCACCATTCGCACGCATCGTATAGCGATTCGCCGTCTAGTCTGGTGAAGGCTGCATACCGCATCTCGTCGGTGACTCCCGACCACCATGCGCCAGCCTCACACAGCCATTTGCCCTCTAGCCGGTTAAACGTCTCACGTTGCTGCTCATCAGTCACCCCCTGCCAATACAAGCCGGCCTTAATAAGCCATTCGCCCTCCAGCCGGCCGAACGCTTCGCGACGCATCTCGTCGGTGACCCCGTGCCAAAACCTGCCGGCCATATACAGCCATTTGCCATCTAGCCGGCCGAACGCTGCGCGCCGCTGCTCGTCAGTAATTCCCCGCCAATCCAAGCCGGCCTGATACAGCCATTCGCCCTCTAGCCGGTTGAACGTCGCGCGTTGCTGCTCGTCGGTGATCCCAAACCACCATGTGCCAGCCTCAACTAGCCATTCGCCCTCCAGTCGGCTGAACGCCTCGCGCCGTTGCTCGTCGGTGATTCCCGACCATTCCATGCCGGCCTTGTACAGCCATTCGCCCTCCAGCCGGCCGAACGCCGCGCGCCGCATATCGTCGGTGACACCTGCCCAGTCATTGCCGGCGCGATACAACCATTCGCCCTCCAGTTGGCCAAACGCTTCGCGCTGCTGCTCGTCGGTGATCCCAGACCATCTCATGCCGGCGTGGTACAGCCATTCGCCCTCCAGTCGGCTGAACGCCTCGCGCCGCATATCGTTTGTGATCCCCGGCCAGTCCTCTCCGGCGTGATACAGCCATTCGCCATCCAGTCGGCTGAACGCCGCACGCCGCTGCTCGTCGGTGATCCTCCACTGATTCCTGCCTGCGAAATATAGAGCCTCTCCCTCGAGGATGGTGAAATCTTTAGCATTAGACATGGCTTATATAGTTATATAGTCATAAGCTAAAAAAGAAAGTACATGCTCTGTGTCTTTGCGCGCCAGTATCTGCATACACTTTTAGATTTTTCCTCAGATGCATACATATGCCAATGACACCGCACAAGTTGCTTTGAATAAAAGATATAAACTTATTTTATAATTAAATTGATAAATATAAAAATGCGTTCTTATATTTATTATATTTTTTATATTTATTTATGTGAGGCGTTGATTTGATATAATTTAGTAATTCGATTTTGTCTTTATTGTCCACCTCATATAGCAAACT
>CALIBP010000046.1 GCA_938048165.1 uncultured Alphaproteobacteria bacterium
ACCGGCTCCAAGAACGTCGTCAAGGAACTCGCCCTCGCCAGCGAACGCGAGAAGATCATCCTACCGATTTACCTCGAGCAATGCGACATCCCGGAGACAATGGAGTACCAGCTCGCTGGCATCCAAAACATCGCGCTATACACGCTCGACAAGGCCAAGGCTTACGAGTTTGTCCATCAAACCATTCGTCGCCTCGGCGTTGGCCAAGCGGCGGAGGAAGGCCAAGCGGAGTCGGCACCAAGCGCCGGACACGGCACCGGTGTGCGGCACGGGCACATGGCACCACCCAAGGCCAAGAGCGGCGCCGGCAAGTGGATTGGCATAGCGGCTGCAGTGGCCGTGCTGGCTGTGGCCGGTTTTTTCCTGACCCAAGGTGGCAGTGACGCACCCGCGCCAACATCGCCCGGCACGGCGGCTTCTACCGCTGCGCCTGTTCCGGCGGATGGAACGGCACGCATCGCCCTGCTGCCCATCGAAGTCAACGCACCTACGGAGGACGACAAGTGGGTCGGCGGCGGCATGGGCACACAACTTCGCGCAGCGATCAACAAACTCGACGGCGTCGCCATTATCTCGGGCGTCTCGGTGAATGCCTATCGCGGCAGCAATCGTGACATCAACAAGATCCGGGAAAACCTGAGCGTCAATTACATCCTCGACTGCGAAATGGCCGTCGCAGGGAAAAACGTCACGGCCATTGTCGAGTTCATCAACACCAGCAACTTGCAGACGATCTGGAGTGAAACTTACGAGGACAACGTTGATTCGATTTTTAACATCAAGACCGACATCACCACGAAGATAGCCGAAAGCGTTGGCGTAAAAGTCGAAACCGAAACCGCCAAACAGATCAGCCAAAAATCGACGCAAAATTCAGAGGCATTCAAGCTCTACACTCAGGGACGCACCCTATGGTTCACACGCACCGAGGCCGACATGCGCCAAAGTCTCAAGCTATACAAGCAAGCCATCGAGTTAGATCCCGATTACGCCGAGCCATTCACCGGGATCGCCGATTCGCACAGCATGCTCGTCCAATATGGTTATGCCGAAATTAAGGAGGGATACAGCAAGGCACGGGAGGCCGCCATCGAGGCGATCACTCGTAACCCAAACTTGCCACAGGCATACGTTTCACTGGCATGGGTGCAGTTTGCCTACGACTGGAAACTAAAGGCTTCAGAGAAAAATTATCGCAAAGCTATCGAACTAGATCCAAAGTTCGCTCAAGCCTACCATTGGTTGTCTATTAATTTAAGTACCCAAGGAAAATTTGAAGAATCATACGGCATCATCCAATCGGCACTTAAACTCGATCCAAATAATCACGTTATTCTGATGAACAGCTCACTTCCCGCTAGAAAACTTGGATATTACTTGATCGCAGAAACAAATACAAAACTTGGCCTTTCCCTTTCACCCAATTACTTATTAAATTGGTTATCTTTATACCAAACTTATCTTGATCAGGAAAACAAAGAGAATGAAATTAAATCTCTTATTTTGGATGTTGAAAGCATATCTGATAAAGATAGAAATATTTATGATTTGTTAGTCCACTACTATTGGAAAAAGGATAAGAATAAATTTGAATCTTATTTGTCTGCAGCCAGATCTTACATTGATAACGAAACACGAGGAGAACATAATCTCGATTACTATTTAATTACAGAGGGGAAATTGGATGACTTATTGCTAACAGCAAATCAACGATTCAAGGATGGTAGGTTTAACTACAACTTCTGCTCAAACATTTTTATTTCTGATTTATTTAACGACAAAAAAGTCGCTTTGCTCATCAAATTAATTCAGGCAGGAAAAGATTAAATCACGATGACACCGGACGTTTTTATCAGTTACTCGAGGGAGAACCAGCAGGAGGTCATCAAACTCGTTGAATACCTGCGCGCGCAGGGCGTGGCCGTCTGGATGGACGAGTCCGACATCCATGGGGCCACCATGTGGACCAAGGAAATCGTCGAGGCCATTCGTGCCTCCTCTGTCTTCATCCTCGCCATCAGCCGCCACTCCACCGGCTCCAAGAACGTCGTAAAGGAACTCGCCCTCGCCAGTGAACGGGAGAAGATCATCCTACCGATTTACCTCGAGCAATGCGACATCCCGGAAACGATGGAGTACCAACTCGCCGGAATCCAAAACATCGCGCTCTACACGCTCGACAAGGCCAAGGCTTACGAGTTTGTCCATCAAACCATTCGTCGCCTCGGCGTTGGCCAAGCGCAACCGGAAGACCAAGCGATTGGCCCAGCGGAAGCCGCACCCAGCGCGGGCCACGGCACCGGCGTTGGCCACGGGCACATGGCCCCGCCCAAGGCCAAGGGCGGCGCCGGCAAGTGGATCGGCATCGCCGCCGCGGTGGTCGTACTTTGTGTGGCCGGCTTTTTCCTAAGCCAAGGCAGCGATGAAGCCCCTCCCCCGTCGAACACCACACCGCAGAATACACCCGCGACCACAGGGATACCAACCAACCGCTCCCATCGCATTGCCCTGCTGCCGTTCGAGGTCAACGCTGCCAAGGAGGAGGACAAGTGGGTCGGCGGCGGGATGGACAACGAACTCAAGACCGCACTTAACAAGATAGACGGGGTCACCATCATCGCCGGCCTCTCGGTCAACGGCTACCGCGGGACCAACCGGGACATCTCGAAAATTAAATCCAACCTGAACGTCGACTACATCCTCGACGGATCTATCACCGTCACCGGCGGCAGGACTTCGTTAAATCTGGACTTCATCAAGGCAGACGATCTTTCAACAGTCTGGAGCGAAACCATTCAGGCCACGCCCGACACGATCTTTGATGGCAAAACCCAAATCGCGGGCAAGCTGGCCGCCTCCCTAAACATCCAGCTTGGAGCAAAAACCTCCGAGGAAATTGGAACCAAGCACACCGAAAGCGCTGAAGCATTCCGGCTCTACACACGAGGCAGGGAACTTTGGATGACCCGCTTACAAGCTGGCATGCAGCAAAGCATTAAACTCTACGAACAAGCGATCGCCTTGGATGAAAATTTTGCCCTGGCATACAGCGGCATCGCAGACGCCTACAGCATGCTGGTCGTATACGGGTATTTGAACCGGGACGAAGGCTATCCCAAGGCGAGAAGATACGTTTTGGATGCCATCACCAGAAATTCAAACTTGGCCGAGGCCTATATTTCCCTCGGTTGGATTCAATTTTCGTATGACATAAAATACGCAGACTCCGAAAGGAGCTACCGCAAGGCGATCAGTTTGAACTCCAAAATCGCTCAGGCACACCAATGGCTTGGCATCTGCCTCGAGGCTCAGGGGCGCTTTGAAGAGGCGAAAGAATCCTACCTGAAAGGTGAAGCACTGGATCCCAACCATCATGTCCTGATGATGAACATGACTTCGTTGTACATGAAACTTGGACAGTTTGATAAAGCCGAACAATTCGCAAAAAAAGGGATCACCATTAACCCGAGCTTCTACCAGATCAGATATAGTCTATACTCCGCGTATGTGCTTGCTGGAAACAAAGGCGTGGAAATCGAAGAGATGATCAAAGAGATAGAAGGCATCGCGAACAAAAATTCGGCAATCTACAATATTCTCATTCACTACTACAAGGACAAGGATACAGCCAAATCGAACGCCTATTACGAAAGGGCAGATGAACTCGATAAACTAACCGGCAACAGCAATTTTAGAGAACGCATGATCGTGAAGGTTGAGCTTGATGAATTCATCAGACTTGCCAACGAAGCTTTCGATAAAGAGGGACTCGATTTCGGAATCGTAACGAGTTTCTTTTGCAGCGAATATAGGGATCACCACAAGATGAAAGCGCTCGACGAGAGAATCAAAAAAGGCAAATAATCCACCTTGAACCCGGACGTTTTTATTAGCTACTCGAGGGAGAACCAGCAGGAGGTCATCAAGCTGGTTGAGTACCTGCGCGAGCAGTGCGTGGCCGTCTGGATGGACGAGTCCGACATCCACGGCGCCACCATGTGGACCAAGGAAATCGTCGAGGCCATTCGTGCCTCCTCCGTCTTCATCCTCGCCATCAGCCGTCACTCTACCGGCTCCAAGAACGTCGTCAAGG
>CALIBP010000047.1 GCA_938048165.1 uncultured Alphaproteobacteria bacterium
TCCGAGAAAGGTAGTCCAGCCAATTAACCACCATATATCCGACGCTTCGGTGAATTTGCCAGCGAGATACATCCAGCCAAGGACACAGGCCTGAAACATGCCCATCACCTGGCTGATAATACTCAAATGCCGTCTGTCATACCGGTCAGCAAGAACGCCCGCAAAAGGCGTCAAAAACAGCGTCGGGATCAAGTCCGCAACAACCACCATCGCAACCCAAAATGTCGAATGGGTTAGCTCCCAGGCCAACCAGGCGGCGGCCAGGCGGTGAGCCCACATGCCAAATAGAGAGATGGTACTGCCAGCCGTGTAAACACCATAGTTCCACTGGCTGAGAACACTGATAATACCCGGGTTAGGACCGGTTTCATTTTCGGGCGTTTGACTGGCAGTCGCCATGAATGTTCGGAACAGGCTGTGTGGCTTTCGCCGGGATCGGAATTATCTCACACCGTAGAGACCGGGGGAAATCTGAATAGAAAAAAATTCTTTGGCACAGCAGCGCGACGTATCAAGGAACACTGACCGCAAAAATTGCTAATGCAACAATTTGCTACGATCCACCAAATGGTTACCCGTTAGAACGCTTCGCCTCCAGAGCGCCGACCATGACTTTCCGCTGCCGAAAGACCCAGATCAAGGCAACGACACCAATCACGCCACCACAGGCCAATGCCGCCTGAAAACCGATAAATTCGGCGGCTGACCCCATCGCAAAAGCACCGAGCGCCGGGCCACCGCGATAGACCATCCCGTAGAGACTCATTACCCGACCCCGCATCGCGCCATCGACGGCATTTTGCATCAGAGTTTGCGTTCCTGTTCCGCCAACGACAATCGCAGCCCCAATGAAGACGGCGCACACCAGACCAAAGATGAACGATTGCGTTGCCGTAAAGGCAAACAAACTGATGATGCCCACGAGCAGCGCGCTAATTACGATCCGCGTCATGCCAACGACGGTGCCACGCTGCGCTAACCAAACCGCGGCGATTGTTGCGCCGACGGCAGACGCCGCCATCAAATTTCCGAGACCAGTCGGGCCCAGATTGTAGACCGTATCGGTGACCCCCGCGAGCAACTCCAACGTGGGTTTAATGCCGATTGCCAGCGCAATGATGAGAATTAAAACCGGCCGTATCCCGGGATGCTTGGCGGCGTAGCGGATACCTTCGGTCGCCTGGACAAAAATATTCGCTGTGCTTCGGGAACCGCGTTCATCGCGGATCATCCGGGCCTGAAGAAGACACGCCAGAAAAACCGCAAAAGTGATCCCGTTGATCAAAAAGGTCGGCCCGGCACCGACGCCCGCGATCAAGTAACCGGCAACCATGGGACCAATAAACCGGGCAAGATTGAATATCGCCGAATCCATCGCCACCGCAGAGGGAACATGCTGAGGTTCCATCAGATTGGGCACCATCGACAGCCGGGCGGCAGTATTGAATGCCCAGACAATACCGATAAACAGCGTCAACCCAACCAGCCACCAGATATCGAGAAGCCCGCTAAAAGCTAAAGCGGCCAGTGTCAGCGCCTGCAACATGCCAAGAAACTGCGTCACAAACATCATACGGTGTCGGTTCACGCGATCCGCGACGACTCCGGCGATCGGCGCAAAAAAGATTGTCGGCAATAAATCCGCCGCCACCACAACGCCGAGCCAAAATCCCGATTTGGTAAATTCCCAGGCCAACCAGCTGATTGTGAGACGCTGACCCCAAATACCAATCAAACCAATAGAACTGCCGGCAAAATACCAGGCAAAGTTCCGCTGCTTCAGCGCGGCAGTAATGGCATCAAGGTTCGCGAAACGGGCCATAAGCAGAAACGACTCTGGTAAGACGAAAACAACGGTCGAATATAACGCCTAGTCTTACTCCTGAATTGGCGGCCCTTCCAGAGCAGGTCGTAGCTGCCGCCAGCGTAACAACACCCAAATTAAAACCGGAACACAGAAAACCAACGCGCCGCCGATAAGCGTCGGCTGTAACCCGATCAGATCACCCATTATTCCCATCAACAGCGCACCAAGCGCTGGAACGCCACGATGCAACATACCGTAGAGACTAAGCACCCTCCCCCGGATGGCACCATCGACTGAGTGCTGCATTAATGTTTGAACGCCGGTACCGGTAAGCGTGATCGAACTGCCAGCGATAAAGGAGCCGATCAGCCCGAGCCAGAACATGTCTGAAATACACATAAGGACGATACCAAGCGGCCCAACGACAAGCGCCGAAAGTGTAATAAGGGTCAGCCCTTTAACACGTCCCCGCAAAGCGAGCCAGACCGCACACAGAACAGCCCCGCCCCCACCAGCCGCCGCAAGCTGTGCAAAACCGTTTACACCGCTGTGGAACACATCATCGGCCAACCCCGGCAGTAGATCGAGAAATGGCTTTACCGACATAGCCAAGGCCGTCAGCACAACCAGCATCGGGCCGATTCCAGGATGTCTGGCGGCGTACTTCACGCCTTCTAGTGTCTGAGTAAGCATGCCGCCAGTCCGGCCCCGTGACTCATTCCGAACCAGGCGGATCTTCATCAGGCACACCAGAAACACGATATAAGTCAGACAATTCACCAGGAAAGCACCGGAGATGCCGATTGCCGCGATCAGTGCTGCCGCAACCATTGGGCCAACCACGCGCGCAGAATTATAGATTGCCGCATCGCTGGCCAGGGCGGATGGGACGTGCTCTGATTTCATCAGGTTCGGCACCATCGCGAGCCGGGCAGCGGTCGCATAGGCCATGGCGATTCCCAAAACAAATGTCAGGATAAACAGCGACCAGATATCGATCCAGTCAGTAAAAACCAGCACAGTCAAAACAACTGCCTGCAAAAAACCCGCCGTTTGACTGATTAGCGACAGTCTACGCCGGTCAACCCGGTCAGCAATAACACCGGCTATCGGGGTCAAAATGATGGTAGGAAATAAATCGGCGAAGGCAATTAATCCCAGCCACGTCGCGGATTTCGTGAGTTCCCAGGCAAGCCAGGCCACGGCAATGCGCTGTGCCCACATGCCGATCAAGGCGATCCCGGCACCGCTCATATAGATGGCAAAATTGCGTTGCTTCCAAGCCCCGGAAACTTTGGAGAAGGCCAAAGCCTAGCCACCCTTCAGACGCGCAAACAGGACCATAGACACGGCAATCAAAGCGAGTCCGGCATTGAGGGGCCAGAAGCCTTTGCGCCGTGCTTTTTCCTCAATTTCCTTGTTCCGGAGGGTTCCGATACCGCGATAAACAAACACGCAGCCGATACCCAAAATGGCGCCGAGAACGGTCGAGTCCCAATTCATTTATCTTCCGGCTCCGCCGAGGCCTGCGCGGTCTCAGGGTCTTCCTCTACCGGGCTTCCGCCTATGTCACGCATCGCCTGCATCGTATCTGCATGCGCTTGATCAAGCCTTGCCTGATCCCGGCCACGCAACACAAGGGAAACCATAAATTTCCGATCCTCCCGCATTTGCGGATAGCTGCCGATATCAATGTCGGGATAGTTATCCTGCAATTCAGACAATGAATCAGCGATCGTTCCCTCGCCTAGATCTATCGCCAGACCGCGCGATAGAACCTTGGAACCACCTTCCAGATATTTGATCGCTTCTCCAAACATCATCTGCATGATCCGTGGCACACCCGCCATCACGAAGACATTGTCCAGCTTGTAACCTGGCGCAACGCTAATCTCGTTCTTCAGCAATTCCGCCCCTTCCGGGAAAGTCGCCATGCGTAGCCGGGCATCATTCATCACCTCGCCACGTTCTTCGACACGTTTGGTCATCGCCGCAACCGTTTCGGGATCTCTGTATAATCCGACGCCAAAAGCAGCAGCGACGCATTCGGTCGTAATATCGTCATGGGTCGGACCGATACCGCCAGTCGTAAAGACATAATCGTACTCAGCGCGGGCCTTATTGAGCAGATCAATAATCGTTTCCGGAACATCGGGAATGACAAAGGCCGCCCCCATCTGAATACCGACTTCGTTCAACCCCTTTGCGATGAAGGCAAGGTTCTTATCCTGGGTTCGACCGGAAAGGATTTCGTTTCCGATCAGAATCAAACAGGCTTTAACAATTTTAGACTCGGCCATGGTGATATTTCTCGTTTGTGATGCGCTCTGTATAGCGCGCAAATGTGTAATTTGCACCCCCACGGCGAGCTTCTGATGGTTTCGGAGAGCGTAAAATTTCCGTACTCTCAGACATCACATTTCAAGAGGAACATTCTATGGAAAGCAAAGGCCAGCGCCTCCGGAAACTAATCGAAGCACCGGAAATCCTCATTTGCCCGGGCGTTTATGACGGGTTTAGCGTTCGTATGGCAGCCCAGTACGGCTATGGCACCGCCGTGATCTCCGGCGCGGGTGTCTCGGAGTGCCATCTCGGCTGGGCCGACAAAGGAATCATGGGATATGAGGAAAACGTCCGCGTCTGCCGCGCGCTTGCAGATTGCTCTGAAGACCTTTTGCTCCAGGCCGACGCTGATACCGGCTATGGCAATGCCGTTAATGTTCATTTCGTCGTGCGCGGTTTTGAAGCCGCCGGTATGGCTGCCGTGATGATCGAGGACCAGGTTTGGCCCAAACGCTGCGGCCATCTACAGGGTAAATCCGTCATTCCCGCCGATGAAATGGTCGATAAGGTCAAAGCCGCTGTCGACGGGCGGCGAGACGAGAGCTTCGTGATCAAGGCGCGCACCGACGCCGCCGGGCCGCTCGGCATTAACGCCGCCATCGATCGGATGAACATGTATGCCGAAGCCGGGGCTGACGTATTGTTCGCGGATGCGCTCATGTCAGAAGATGATATCGCCAACGCCGCCGCGAATGTGCCGAAACCGCTAACAGTAAATATGGGGCTTGGGCTTCTCTTTCGGGGCACGACACCGCTAATTCATCCCAAACGATTACAGGAGATGGGGGTCGCGATGGTCAGCTATCCGCGCCTGATGTCCACTGGAGCTGTACGCGGCATGATGAACGCGATGGATGCGCTGGGCGACATGATTGAGGGCGATGAGCCGGTTGAACGGCCTGATTTGCTGGTGCCGTTTAAGGACCTCAACAGCCTGGTGGGAATTGATTATCTTGATGAGCTGGAAAACCGTTATGCCGGGCCCACTAGCGCAGCAGAGTAAATTTTTTAGCGACCGACGGTCGCGGCGACGGCCTGCCTGATAGAGGCTGGCGCCGGTTTTGGCGCTGCCGGTTTAGCGGCGACCACCTCGGCATCGAGATTAAAGGCGATGGAAATACGTTCACCCTCACCTGAAAACGGATTTACAAAATGGTTCAACCAGGCCGGCCACAATAACAACAGGCCAGCTTCCGGGCAGATACGTTCCTTGCCACCGTGGATATTACCGGGTCGTGGGTCCTGAAATTCAATCCAGCCGTTAAAATCCGGCTGCGGCGCTGGCTTGCCCGTACAGACGTAATAGCAACCCGACCAGACAGCGCCGGGATGGTTATGAATTTTGTTATAGCCACCATTACGCATAACATTGGCCCAGCAACCGCCAAACACCTTCACGTCAGCGTCGCCTTCAATACCCGGCGGCAACATGCTTGTGGTCATATCGCGACCCGCTGCCATGATTTCCGTTTCGAGTGTTTTTATTTCCGGTTCCGCCCATTCCAGAAGATCAGCACTGGAATGCCATCCGCCGACATTGCTCGCCTTAAGACCTTCACTTGAACGTTCTCGATCCAGCACAATGTCGCGCAACCGGTCGTTCAGCGGCATGACATTAGTCAATGTCCTCCGCATCATAACGGTCGGAAAAACCTGAGTTAATTCACTCTGCGCCATAGGAATCGTTCTTTATCCATCACGTCACACTGCCAGCGGCGTCATCATTCTGTGACTATCTTTCACCAACATGTGATCAACGGACTATACAAGGGTTAGGGACAAAATCACAAGGATATCAAAAACCCGAATTAACTCGCCGAATGGGCCAAATAGGCGTTATTCTGGTCTGTATCGCTTGCCGGAAGCGATTATTCATGCGATTGAGCAACGAAATTCTAATATTCGGCGTGGTATCAAACGGCGGGTCGTAACCAAAGGAACAGGCGAGCGGACTGGTGGAAGGATCATTAATAACCATTCATACGGAAGACGACTTTGAGTCGATGCGCCGTGCCGGCAAACTCGCCGCCGAAGTTCTCGATATGATTACGCCGCATGTGGTTCCCGGTGTCACCACTGGCGAGCTGGATCAGATATGCCACGATTTCATCATCGAGCATAATGCCATCCCCTCTCCGCTCAACTATCGCGGTTTTCCGAAATCAATCTGCACCTCGATCAATCACGTAGTGTGTCACGGTATCCCCGGCGATAAGGTTTTGCGTGATGGTGATATCGTCAATATCGACATCACCGTGACACTCGATGGCTGGCATGGCGATACCAGCCGCATGTTCCCGGTCGGCAATGTCGGCGTTAAAGCCAGACGGCTGATGGATGTCACCTATGAAGCGCTGATGCGCGGCATTGAGGTGGTGCGTCCGGGTGCCACGGTTAGCGATATCGGCCACGCGATCCAGAGTTTTGTCGAAAAGCAGCGCTTCTCCGTGGTTCGCGATTTTTGCGGTCACGGGCTTGGCAAAGTGTTTCATGCGCCGCCCAGCATCCTACATTACGGCACGCCGGGAGAGGGCCCTGAAATCCGCGAGGGTATGTTCTTTACCATCGAACCGATGATCAATTCAGGCCGCTATGAGACCAAAATCCTGGCAGATGGCTGGACTGCCGTCACCAAAGACCGCTCGCTCTCCGCCCAGTTCGAGCACTCAATTGGGGTGACCAGCGACGGGCACGAGATTTTCACCACCTCGCCCGCCGGTCTCGACAGCCCGCCATATAGCGCTTAGGCGCGGAACCACTTTCTGAAGGCGGGTTACGAATTTAAGCCAAAACGGTCTGGAATCGTACTAACTTTATCCGATTTAGGACCGGAGAACTCTATAAACTACTTTCTAGGTAAAATTTTGTAATCTTGATTTAGGTGCAAGATTATGGAATTCCTAACATCGGTTTTGCAGGACTTTTTGCCATCGCATTGGCTCAAATTTTGCGATTCTTTTGCCAAAGACAAAAACAATGGGTCAGATGTTTTCTTTTCTGCGCACTGCAAAAAACCGAATCTTAGGACTGCGAGGATTAAGTCAACCTTCCTCCAAATACTTTTCCGGATTATAAGATACTACTTTAAGCGGTATAAAAATAACGTTACACACCTAGTTCCGGGTCAAAGTTTAACCAAAATATCAACGAATAGAGCAAAAAACGTCATTGGTAACATTTGGTTGGTTGTAAAAAATTTGAGACGAGAAAATAAAATCAACTAACTCGACTTTGCTGAGGCTATTAAGCGAAATGCGTCGTCAGTCAACAGTTGAGAAATGGGAAAGGGCTCATCACCAAGATCTTCGTGGAATGAAATCCGAACCCTCGATAAAAACATCCCTACCTACGAAGAGTTTGAACGGGGTTCGTTGAAGAGAGTGTCTAACCCCAAGTTCTGTGCCATTCTTGACTAGAGTTTCTGGCACTGTCGGACGCATATTCAGGTCCTGGTGTGGGCGGATGTGGTTGTATTGTCTGAGCCAATGGTTGATGACGACCTGCGCCTGCTTTGTCGTTGTGAACCACTTCGTCATCGTCTCTGTTTGCACGTTGGTATTGCAGGGAACCGCGCGCCAAGCCAACCACCCGGCAGGTCCGTCGCTCCGACGTTGCGAGCTTCTGGCGCGTATGGATAACGACCTGACGAAGCTGTTCGGTCGTCAGGCCCTGGGCTTTAGGTGGCTCAGGCTTTCCTTGAGGATCAGCTTGTCCAGTTCGAGTTCCGCGACGATCTTCTTCAAGCGCGCATTCTCTTTCTTCAGACTACGCAGCTCCGACAACTGAGACCTACCCATCCCGCCAAACCGCTTGCACCAGTTGTAATACGTAGCCTCACTG
>CALIBP010000048.1 GCA_938048165.1 uncultured Alphaproteobacteria bacterium
TTCCTGTGAGGAGGGTCACATGATGATCAAAAATATTGCCATTTTGAGTCCGGGTAATATGGGGGCGGCAGTTGGTGCGCAGCTAAATAGCGCTGGGTATAACGTCATAACCTGGCTGGCCGAACGGTCGGATTATACCAGGCGCAAGGCGAAAGACGCCGGTATGCGCGATGTTTCGTCTTTGGAAGAGCTTGTTTCGGAAGCCGATCTTTTGCTGTCTATTCTTGACCCCGGGAAGGCCGTTTTGATCGCGGAACAGGTCGCTGCAGCAATGGCACAATCAGATGCGGCCCCCGTCTATGCAGATTGCAACGCGACATCGCCGGCAACAGCGAAACAGCTTCAGGCACTCATTGAAGGTGCCGGTGGTAAATTCATCGATGTTGGCATTATTGGCGGGGCTCCGACCCGGCGCGATAATTTTCCGAATTTTTGCACATCGGGCGCCGAGGCGGCGTTGCTGGAGGAGCTCGATGGCAAGGGGGTAAAAATCCGTTTTATTGGACCGGAGATTGGCCAGGGATCCGCCATCAAAATCTGTAACGGGGCCTATAACAAGGGCGCCTTTGCGCTCTATACGACGGTGATGCTGGCGGCTGAACATTATGGCTTTGCGGAGTTCTTGCGTGAACGACTGCCGAATAGTCAGGCAGGGAATGTTGAACGGCTTGATGAGGCGATAATTCGCCTGCCAACATTGTCAGAGCGCTATATCGGTGAGATGGAACAGGTCGCCGAGACATTCGCTTCGATTGGCCTTACGCCCAATATTCACCACGGCGCGGCGGAACTGTTTGAGCTGTTAAGTGCCTCGCCTCTGGCGTCTCAGCGACGGGATGAGATTGACCCCAACCGGACGTCCGCTGATACGCTTGCACTACTGGTTGAACAACTCGAGCGAAACGGTTAAACGCAGGTATGCAATTATCTTCGCTTCTTGGGGGCATCGGCCCAGCACTGGCGAACCCGACCTATCGGTTGTGGTGGGCGTCGAATGGCGTCTCAACCATCGGCCGCTGGATTTATCGTACATCCGTTTTATGGCTGACCTGGCATCTGACGGAGGACCCGACCTGGCTGGGGATTATGGCCTTCGCGGATGTCTTTCCGATGGTCGTTTTGTCGGTGTTTTCCGGCGCTATTTCCGACCGGATAGGCTATCTCCGCGTCATTAAGGCAATGCAGCTTTGTTACATTGCGGTCGGTGCTGCCTTCACCCTGCTGCTGCATTTCGACGCGATGACGATCTATATCTGCCTTGGGCTAACGATCTGCCACGGCATCACCGAGGCGATGTCGACGCCACCCCGGCTGGCGCTGGTAAACGCACTGGTTGGACGGGAAGAGCTCTCGTCGGCGGTGGCGCTGAACTCGGCAACGTTTAACGCGTGCCGGCTTGTCGGTCCGGGGATTGGCGGTGCCTTGCTGGTTCTCGTGAAAGAGGGTGTGATTGGCGCGGACGTGGTGTTTGGTCTGGCAACAATCGCCTTCCTGCAGCTCTATATTGTGGTGGTTTTTTTGCCAGCCAAGGGTGCTGGCGGAGAAGGCAAAGTCTCGATGGAGTTGCTCCGCGACATGGCTGACGGTGCGGCCTATGTCTGGCGCAGCCCGGGTATCCGGTTTTTGATGTTGGTCCTTGGGATGACGGGTCTTTTTATCCGGCCCTTTATGGAACTCGCCTCGGGCTATGCCGATCTTATCTTCGGCCTACCGGAGGAAGCGCTGGGAACCATCCTGTCGACAATTGGCGGCGGTGCCATGCTGAGTTGTCTCTGGCTTGCGCGTCGGGGAAAGACTAAAGGGCTGACGCGTCTGTGCACACATAGTTTCGCCTTGCTCGCTCTGGCGCTTCTGGTCTTCACGATGATTGATAATCTTCTGGTCGCTATCCTGCCGTTATTTCTCATCGGGTTTTTGATGTTGGTAACCGGAACCGCCGCGCAATCTCTCATACAGAATGCCGCCGGAGAGGATATGCGCGCCCGGGCCGTGAGCTTTTTCATCTTGCTGAACTGGGGAATGCCGGCATTTGGCGCGCTGCTCGCGGGGTGGGTTGCCTCGATGATCGGTATGCAGCAGACCATTGCAGGTGGGGCCATAATTGCCCTGATTTTCTGGCTTTGGGCACATCGGCAAGGGCGCCTTTATGTGGACCAGCTTGAGACGGCAAAAGAGCCGGAAGAGAAACCTGCCGAGAAATAGCTCTGGCGCGGTTAACAGCGGCCATTTCGCGCCTTATATTAGGCTGCAGATAAATACTGAGACATGAGCCGGGCGGTGGTCCGGCGTCAATTAGCATTTTAGGGGAGAAGACCATGCCACGCGATTTAACCATGCCGATCAACGATCCCAGCCTCGTTCGCGAGCAATGTTATATCAATGGCCAATGGGTCGATGCCGATAGCGGTGAGACCATGGATGTCACCAATAAAGCAACCGGTGAAGTCCTAGGCACGGTCCCCAAGATGGGCACCGATGAGACCCGCCGCGCTATTGAGGCGGCCAATGAAGCCCTTCCCGCCTGGCGCGCCAAAACGGCTAAGGAACGCGCTGTAATCCTGCGCAAATGGTATGAGTTGATGCTGGAAAACCAGCAGGACCTCGCGACTTTGATGACTGCCGAGCAGGGCAAGCCAATGGCGGAATCAATGGGCGAGGTGGTCTATGCCGCTTCCTTCATTGAATGGTTCGCTGAAGAAGGCAAACGGCTTTATGGTGACACGATCCCGACCTTTGCCCCCGACAAGCGTGTCGTTGTGGTCAAAGAGCCGATTGGCGTTGTCGCGGCGATTACCCCGTGGAATTTCCCGGCGGCGATGATTACCCGCAAGTCCGGCCCGGCTTTGGCGGCGGGCTGCACGATGGTTCTCAAGCCAGCCTCGATGACGCCATTTTCGGCGCTGGCCCAGGCTGAACTCGCCGAACGGGCCGGTATCCCAAAGGGCGTGTTTAATGTTGTGACGGGTGGTGCCGGCGCCATCGGTGGCGAGATCACCAGCAATCCGATTGTCCGCAAGCTGACCTTCACGGGCTCTACCGAGATCGGCAAGCTGTTGATGGAGCAGTGCGCGAAGACGGTAAAGAAAGTCTCGATGGAGCTTGGTGGCAATGCGCCATTTATTGTTTTCGATGACGCCGATCTTGATGCGGCGGTGCTGGGCGCAATGGCGTCCAAGTTCCGCAATACTGGCCAGACCTGTGTCTGTGCCAATCGCATCTATGTTCAGGAAGGGGTGTATGACGCCTTTGCCGAAAAACTGTCTGCGGCAGTCTCGGCGATGAAAGTCGGCGATGGCCTAAAGGGCGAAACCCAGCAGGGGCCGTTAATTGAGCCGTCGGCTGTCGACAAGGTTGAAGAACATATCGCCGATGCGGTGGCGAAGGGCGCGACGGTGGCGCTTGGCGGTGAGCGTCATGAGCTCGGTGGTAATTTCTTCCAGCCGACCATCCTGACCAACGTTACCCAGGATATGCAGATTGCGCGCGAGGAAACATTTGGGCCGGTCGCGCCCTTGTTTCCGTTCAAGACCGAAGAGGAAGTCATTAAATATGCCAATGACACCGAGTTTGGTCTCGCCTCCTACTTCTATAGCCGCGATATCGGACGGGTCTGGCGGGTGATGGAAGCGCTAGAATACGGCATCGTCGGTGTTAATGAAGGCATCATCTCAACCGAGGTCGCGCCGTTTGGCGGGGTGAAAGAATCCGGGATTGGCCGCGAAGGCTCGAAATACGGGATCGATGATTTTGTCGAAATCAAATATGCCTTGATGGGCGGGATCGATAAATAGACCGAATTATCTAACCAAATTCTGGCCTGTTTTTTTTGGCGTTACCCTTAAATTTCCTGAGGGTAGCGCCAAATTTTCAGGCAGGTTTTTTGATGTGTTTGCGACAGCGAAAGAGACGTAAAAAATGGCTGAATATGATTATGATCTTTATGTCATCGGTGCCGGCTCCGGTGGCGTCAGATGTGCCCGCATGTCGGCGAGCTATGGCGCGCGGGTCGCGGTTGCCGAAGAACGCTATCTCGGCGGCACCTGTGTCAATGTCGGCTGCGTGCCGAAAAAGCTGTTTTCCTATGGATCGCATTATCCCGCAGCGTTCGAAGATGCCGCCGGCTATGGCTGGAATGTCGGCGAGAGTACGCTCGACTGGAAGAGGCTGATCGAAAACAAAAACCGCGAGATCGAACGGCTCAACGGCATCTACCGGACCATCCTGGGCAATAGTGATGTCACCATCCATGAAGCCCGCGCCACCCTGAAAGACGCCCATACGGTGCTGGTTGGCGGCGAGGAGGCAACTGCCGACAAGATCCTGGTGGCAACCGGTGGCTGGCCAACGGTACCGGACTTCCCCGGCAAGGAACATGCAATCACCTCCAACGAAGCGTTCTTTCTGGAGGATTTGCCTGAGCGGGTGATTATAGTTGGCGGTGGTTATATCGCTGTCGAGTTTACCGGAATTTTACATGGCTATGGATCGCACGTGACGCAGCTCTATCGCGGCGACTTGTTCCTGCGTGGTTTTGATCAGGATTTGCGCAGTCACCTGGCCCAGGAAATGCTGAAACAGGGCGTCGATTTGCGGTTTAATGCCAATATCGCCTCTATCGAGAAGACCGCTGACGGGCTTGTTGCAACGCTGGAAGATGGCTCGACGCTGGAAGCTGATGTCGTGATGTATGCGACGGGGCGGGCGCCGAATACGCGTAATATCGGGCTTGAGGCGCTCGGCGTGGAGATGAAAAAGGATGGCTCGATTGTCGTTAATGATCAGTTCAAAACTTCGGTCGATAACATCTATGCGCTGGGCGATGTCATCGACCGGTTCCAGCTGACGCCGGTGGCGATTGCTGAGGCAATGGTGTTGTCCGCCAACCTGTTCAATGGCCAGAACCTCAGCACTGACTATGCCGATATTCCAACCGCTGTGTTCAGCCATCCCAATATCGGGACGGTGGGGCTTTCCGAAGAGCAGGCGCGGGAGAAATACACGGATATCGATGTCTATAAATCCGACTTCAAGCCGATGCTGCATACGTTGAGCGGTCGTGATGAGCGGACATTGATGAAGCTGATCGTCTATAAGGCGTCTGATCGCGTTGTCGGGTGCCATATGGTCGGCCCCGATGCCGGTGAAATCATCCAGGGGATGGGCGTGGCCCTGAAAGCCGGGGCGACCAAGGCGCAATTCGATGCCACTGTTGGCATTCATCCAACAGCGGCAGAAGAGTTCGTCACCATGCGCGAGCCAGTGTCCTGACCGCGTTCCTTCATATCTGAATAAAAAAGAGCCGCGGGATTTCTCCTGCGGCTCTTTATTTTTACCCGAAGGCGTAAGTCTTACATGATCGCTGCTTTATGCAGTTTCACCCCGGCAGCCTTGAAGTCTGCAGCGCCGGAAGAAGGTGAGTAACCCTTCCAGGCGGCTTTCACTCTGGCCATGCCTTTTTTGCTTTTAAGAATGCCAACGACCTGAGCCACGGCAGTGGCATAGGCTTCTTTGCTGACTTTCTTGGGGGCCTTGTCGCGGACGATCAACAGAACCGTCTTGCCTTTGTCTTTGCCAACAGCCATCAGGCCGCGAATAGCCTTAAGCTGTTTGGGTTTGGCTTTGCCAAGGTCGGCGGCGGTGACGAAACCAAAGTTGATCGCGCGTTTCTTTTTGGAAAGCCGCCCAATGTTGTCTTTGCCGCCTTTGGTGCCGTAATTGTAGACCTTGACGCCTTTGCCTTGCAGTACGGAGGCGATCGAGATTGCGTTGCCGGCGGCAAATAGACTGCCCTTAATATCGCCCGTGCCGAGTACGAGTTCCATGTCCGCAGCGACGGCCTGTTGCTGCCCAGTTACCGACATGACCACGATGGCGGCCAATGCGGCAAGTGTTTTCATCAGTTTGTTTTTCATAATACGCCTCTCCTTATGCGTTCGAATTCGTGGTTATTTCCAGCCTAGCAGCGCTTTGGCCTTTTTGACCAGAGGCTTTGGCGTCGCGACAATTTCGGCGGCTGTTTTGGTCAGCCATTCGCAGGTTCTGGGTTCGACCAGCAGCTTGCGGGCCTTTGCGTCGGCAAGGAAGGCCGGGTCTGCCATAGTGGCATCGAAGGCCCGGCACAATGCCTTAACGCGATCTCTTGGCACACCTGGCGGAACCGAGAAGTTCCGGCCAATTGCGGCGTCAGAGGATAGAAGGCGTAAAATTTGCCGTTCATCATCATTCTTGGCCAGATCCAGCAGCAGAGGCGTTGGCTTGCCATAACCATCAAGAATATCGCCGGCTTTTTCAGTCCCTGACTGGGCAATCGCGAAAATCTTCTTTTCATCGATTAGTCGTCCGGCCCGGGAAATCCAGCTCGACCAGGCACCGGCACGTCCGGTGACTTCACCTTGCTCCAGCGCCTTGTTGATTGCAGCGGTGCCCGGATAACCGGAAATCACCTTCACGTTCAGACCGAGAAGATTTTTCATAACCGCCGGGACAATATAGTTCGACTGGCTGATGCCGCTTGATCCAAAGACAATCGGGGTCTTTGCTTTTTGGGCATCGGCGAGGTTTTTCACGCCCGTCGTGTGCCAGACCATCGTGACATACTGCATCGACGCGGCGCGACCGATATAGTTCATCTTCGAGACGTCATATTTCGCCTTGCCACGCAGAAGCTGGAAGGCTGGCAGCATGTTCGACAGCTTCGCCATTTTCAGCCCGTCTTTTGGCGCGACATTGTAAACATAGCCCGCTGCTTTTTGTCCGCCGGCTCCTGGCATGAACTGCAGGATATAGCTTGGCTTGCCGGGAATATGTTTGACGAGATGGCTCATCACCGTCCGGGCATAAAGGTCATACCCGCCACCCGGACCAGCGCCGAGGATGATGGTAACAACATTGTCCTTATAGAATTCAGCCGGATTCTCGCCTGCGGCATTGGCACTTGTCGTGCCAAAACTGATCGCTGCGGCAAGGCTTGCGGCAACAGCTAATTGCTTTCTCATAAACCTGTCTCCCTGAAATTATTAACATCACACTCTTGATCTCGGTAACTGGCAAAACGTTAGCAATTTTGTGTAAATGTGGCTAGGAGTGCGCAGTGGAGAAGTTTGAATTTCTCGGAGTGCCTTTAGCTCCCACGTTGTTCTTTCTTGGTCCAATGCATAATCTGTGTAGGTCGATCTTATCAGATCAAACTCGTATCGGGCGGGTACAGTTCGCTCTTCCAAGAGATTGATTGCTTCTGCAATTATACCGCTTATCGAATCCGCCTCTGGTGGGTCAACCATAAAGCGCCGATGTTTTGTATCCCATGACGCTAAATTTCCGGTCAGTTTAACGGACTCTTCGATTGGGTCTGTCCTGCCTTCAATCCATCGACAAATTTGCGCATACTCCTGTGGCTGGACAAACACTGAGTTCTGCGACTCGCTTTCACGCAGCCATTTTATTTCGGCAGATAGGCCATACTCATCGTGTGTTTTGGACCAGTCATACAGTCGGCGGACAACAGGGCGACCATATTGAATTGCCGCCGCATGTATCTGATCCGCCGAGTCCGATTTTATAAGTTCAAAAACCGCACCAATAGCGCGATCCATATCGCTACCGAGTAATTCCCTGTCATTACTTATCAAAAGCGCAATCCCCAAAGAGCCCTGATAAGCGAAACCAAAGTCAAATTTTGTTTTCTCTAACAAGGCAGCGTCTCTGGGCGTGCGTTGCTTGGGCTTGTCTGTGATAGCGTCGAAGACGATGGTCACCAGCTCTTGAAAATCACGTAGCACGCTCGCTACTGCTGAAATAGCATAGCTACCGTGTTCTTCTGGCACAATGCGATAGTCGCATACTTCGACAAAGCCTTCGCGCGTGGCTTCGTCCATTTCGAATTGAAGCTCGTCTCGGCGCTTCTCCAGGGAGCCCACCGTAAGACGGTATGCAAGGGACGTGCGCTCTTTGGTATCGGCATCAATGCGCGCCAAGGCCGCTTCAACGTCGTTAATTCTGTCGCAAATATCTCGTAACCGACTCATGGGGAAACCCCCATCACCGCTATGCCCTTGGGCGCTTTAGAACCGTATGCATAGCCAAAATCTTTCATCCATTGATTGCGAGATGTCAAGGCTGGTAGATAAAATGGATGCGATATCGGCGCATTACAAATTATGAACGCATGAAGTTGCTTATCACAAAGAAAATCCGCTTGCGCACCATTTGCATTATCAAGAATAACTGCAGGAACATCGACCACCAAATCAATATCATCCGGCTCGATTTTTTTTGTTAAAAAACTTTCATCAAGCCAAATATCGCTTTTAATACCGAGGTTCTTTAATTCGGCGACGAGCCACGTCAAGTTCGACTAAAGCATCGGACGCCGACTGGACAGCGGAAAATCGTCTACTAACAACTGCTGCAAATCAGGGGCCCCCATAGGGTGCAAGCCCGCCGTGAGAAGGGCAGGAAATTCGGGTTTTATCCTTGCTGTCTTTTGTCCCATGCCTTGTTTGGGCGGCACTCCGAGCTACTTCACTTCGCCGATTGGCGGTGAGTGTTTACGCGCGTGCCTTTCCCCCTTTACGTCCCCCACGTCGCATAAACTCGACGGTGGCCGGATTTTTCAATGGTTGTAAACTTATTATGAATCACACGCGTTGCGATATCAACAGCGAGTTTAGCAAGTTCGTCCAGGTCGCGCGGACGCTTCTTTTTCGATTGGGCATGATTTTAATAACGTACCCCAGTGAGCAGCTGGCTATTCGTTGTTAATCAGGGTCATTTTGAAACTGCGCCACTACTCCAGGGGTGCGCGTTATTTGATGAACGTCGGGTGT
>CALIBP010000049.1 GCA_938048165.1 uncultured Alphaproteobacteria bacterium
GCTGACGACACTACCTGTTGATGTTGAAGGAGTAGTTGACCCACAAGATTTAGAGGATGCCATCCGGAGTGACACAATCTTGGTTTCTGTGATGGCTGCGAATAACGAGACCGGCGCCATTCAACCTGTCTCTGAGTTGGGAGCTATTTGTCAGGAGCGTGGTGTGTTGTTTCACACGGATGCCGTACAATGGTTTGGGAAGGAACCATTTGACGGTATTGATCAGTTTAACGCGGATCTCATCTCTCTTTGTGGTCACAAATTTCATGGGCCAAAAGGTGTAGGCGCTCTTTTTATAAAGTCACCGCTTTTACCAGACCCTATCTTTTTTGGTGGGGGACATGAAAACGAACGACGTGCCGGCACGGAAAACATGGCTGGCATCGCTGGCTTGGTGGACGCCATAGAGAGATTTGTTGTGAAACCTGTTTTTGTTCAGCCTGAGCTTCGTCCACTTTCTGAGCGCTTGGCCGTTCTTGCAGAGCTTGATGGAATCAATCTTGCCGGGCCCTTGGCCAAGCGCTTGGCCAACACCATCAGCTTCACCGTTAGTGGCACCGACAGCATGACCCTATTGGCTGCTCTCGACATGGAAGGCATTTGCGTCTCCAGTGGCTCGGCTTGCTCGGCCGGTTCTTTGAATCCTTCTCATGTCATTTCTGCCATGGGTAGAAATGATGATGAAGCCAACTCGCTGGTTAGATTCTCGCTTGGCCGTGAGTCATCTGTTGAAGAAATCGACTTCGTGTTGGATCAGTTTCCCAAGGTGCTGAACCGCATCCGCTCCTATTAATGACCTGCCTATGAGCGGTGGAAAAGTTGCTCATTATTTTGAAAACTGCCCTTTGCGCCTGAGTTGCTTTGAGATGCTGACATTTGTCTTCACACTTGAATCGAGCAGAAGTCGGTTAAAATTGCGGGATTAAGGCAGGTTGTTCACTTTTTCACAGGCCTTAATAATAAACCTTCTTTTAAAAAGAGAATTCATTATAACGCCACCACTTAGCCTGGAATTAAATGGAGCAACTTTCTCACTGACTGAAATTTAGATTCCTTTTCCGGCGAGAGATTTCTATGATTCGCGGCCAGATGAAACTGACGATTGGTCAAGAGGAACTGATAGCAGGCCTCCAGTCCGTCCAGAATGTGGTATCCACGCGGACGACCCTTCCCATTCTTTCCAACGTACTGCTCAAGGCGGAGGGCGAAAGCCTATCGCTCACGGCGACAGATTTGGATGTGACAATCTCCAATGCAGTTGAAGCGAAAGTGGAGCAACCGGGATCATTTACATTGCCGGTGAAGAAACTAGTCAGCATCGCCAGAGAGATGGGAGGCAGCCAGATCGAGGTGGAGGTTCAGGGGAGCCAATGCACGATCCAATCGGGGGCATCGTTTTACCGGATGAACGGATTGGCAGCGGAGGAGTTCCCACCGATGCCGGATTTTTCAGGGCAAACCAAGCTCAAGATGGCGCAAGCCAAGGTAAAGGCCATGCTGAAGCGAACATCGTATGCTGTATCAACAGACGAAAATCGTTACGTGCTTAATGGCCTCTATTTCAGCTTCAAGGAAAACAAGCTGACTCTGGTAGCTACGGATGGAAGGCGCTTGGCCTTGGCAGAGGAGGATTTGGAATTGCCGGAGGGGGCACAAACCGAGGCGATCGTCCCAACGAAGGCGATTCAGGAGTTGGGAAGGTTATTGGGAGATGAAGGAGAGGTGGAGTTGCAGTTAACCGAAAACCAAGTTTCTTTCACTCTCAACAACGAAAGCGGCAATGAGACGTTAATCGTTTCAAAACTCGTTGAGGGGGCTTATCCGAACTACAAGCAGGTCATCCCAGCCGAGTCCAAACAACGCGTCACCATGGACAAGGAGGAGCTTCAGCACGCCCTACGCAGGGCAGAGATCATGACCAGTGACAAGTCGAACTCCGTTAAGATGACCTTTTCGGAGAATAACCTCACCATTACGTCCAATTCACCGGAGGTGGGAGAAAGCCGGGAGACGATGGCGATCAATTACGCCGGCGAGGAGGTCTCGATCGCGTTTAACCCCCAGTTTTTCATCGACCCACTCAAGGCGCTGGACGAGGACGAGGTGCACTTTGAATTCACAGACCAGCTTAGTCCGGGGGTTGTGAAAACGAACCATCCATTCCTCTACGTCATCATGCCGATGCGTACATCGTAGCGCTTGGCCAAGCGCGGATTAATTTTGAGAGGCGACCGCTTGGTTGCCTCTTTTTTTTGCCCGTTCAGGTTTTTTCCAACGGTTATGTACCCAAAACCAGTTGGCGGGATCCTCGAGAATATACCGTTCGTAGGTGGCGTTAACGTCAGTCATGATCGCCTCGACCGACCGCGCTTGGCCATTGATTTGGGTCGGTATTTCCGGCCCCATTTCCAGTTCCCATTGGCCAAGCCCAAGCCGCCTGCAATAACAGCCGTGCAGCCGGAGATTGTAGCGCAGGGAAAACAGGGCGAGAGCGGAGTTGGTCGAACAGGGTTGCCCAAGGAAAGGTAACAGAATACCGCTGCGGCCGGCGTTTTGATCCGCCAGTAGAGCGGTAATTGTGTTAGGCCGCTTCATGAATGCCTTTAACTTGCCGCCTTCGAACCGGCGATCGAAAAAGTGGCAATCAGATCTGTTTCGCAAAGACATAATCAACTTTTCAACCCAAGGCTGCTTAAAGCCACGGTAGGTGGTACAAACGTCGTAATCGGGATTGTAATGACAGGCCTTGGCGTACATTTCGAAATTACCAAAGTGGCCAAGCGCCAACATAAAACTTGGGTCAGTGCCATCCTCTCGCTTGCCTTGGTTCATTAGTTCGATGCCTTTAACAGAAAGAATCCCATCCAGTTTTTCCGGCGGGATGAAGGCCGTTTTGATTGCAGAAAGATACACTTCGCCCAAACGGCGGAAGTTTTCGCGGGCCAAGGCCATGATTTCTTTATTTGAATGTGAATTACTCAGACAATTCACAAGGTTATTCACAGCCACTTTACGGTGAGGGAAGTCGATGAAATAAAAAACAAACCCAATCTGTCGACCCACGAAGCCCAAGAACTTTAAGGGCAAAAAGCGCACCACATTGACGAACGAAGAAGCAACCAGATAGAGCAGCGTGTTCACGGGTTAGCGGAAACAGATTTGGCGTACACAGTCCTGAAAGTCCTTTGCGCCCTTGAGGATGCGAATCTCGACACGCATGAAGTAGATCGGCAGGTCACGACGATCGATCTTCGGGAAGCGCACGGCATCCTTTTGTGTCGTGACGATCATGTCCGCCTGGCGGGTTTTACTACGGTTGATGGCGTTGAGGATTTCCTGCTGCGAAAACCGGTGGTGATCCACAAATCGCTTGGTATAGACGAGGTCGCCGCCAAGTGAGATCAGACTCTGTTCAAAACTCTCCGGCAAAGCGATCCCACTGAGAGCTGCGACTTTTTTATTCTTTAACAAATCCAGCCCGTGCTGGTCGCCGGTAAAGACATCCTCAAAATAAAGCGGACTGTGCACGCACTCGATGATGCTGGCCTTGGGATTGTAATTAGAGATTTTGGCCCGCAACTCCTCCGTATTCCCATCGCTTTTCGTAATGAAAATAATGTTGGCTCGGGAAAGGTGGGTGGGAGGCTCGCGGAGGGTGCCGCGCGGGAGCAACTTGCCATTGTTGCCAAAAGGCTGCTCACGGTCGATGAGTACGACATCCCGCCGGCGGCCCCTGAGTTTCCAGTACTGAAATCCGTCATCGAGCAGCAGCGTGTCGCAACCGTATTTTTCAATCGCGTAGCGGCCGGCCTTCACCCGGTCCTTGTCCACAAGCACGACCACATCCTTAAGGTTGGAGGCGAGCATGTAAGGCTCATCGCCGGCAGTTTCTGAGTCAAGCAACAGTGATTTCCCATCAGAGACAATCTTTGGCGGGGTGATGTCTTCGCGAAGCAACAACTTGTTCAACAATCGCCTATGGGCGGGAGCCGGTTTTGAGCGGTATCCCCGACTCAGGATCGCCACCTGTCGCCCCGCGTCTTTCAACTCACGGGCGAACTTCTCCACCACGGGGGTCTTGCCGGTGCCGCCAGCCGTGATGTTGCCGATGGCAATCACTTGCACACCCAGAGTGGACTCGCGAAGGATACGGAGGTTGTAAAGGACGCGCCGCGCCTTGACGGCCACGGTGAAAACCTTGGAGAGGGAGTAAAGCGCAGCACGAAGCAGGGCAGCACGCTTACCCTTGCGTTGCCCGTAGATTACTTCCAGGACGAATTGCTCAAGCGATTCAGACCATGCCAGGAAGATTTCCCTCATCAGCGGCGGAGTGTGCCAAGCGCTTGGCCAAGCGGCAATGTTTTCAACGGTCGCGGTGGGTGGAGCAATGGGTGGAGTCGCATCGCAGCATGCGACTCAGCAGATGCCGCCGCGAGGCCACTTTTCCGTAAACACACTTGGCCAAGCGAAGGGCGAAGGGCAGATGCAGCATCAGTGCGCCGGGAAAAAGCAGAGGAATTCTCTTCCCAAAAACACGAAACGCCTCGGCACCGGTCGTCACTTGGCCAAGCGGGGAGATGTGGTGCATCGCGGCCTCCATCGCTTGGCTGGTGATGGAGTGGCGCCCCATCAGCTCGGTAGCTTGGCCAAGCGGAACGAATTCAACGGCCCCAAACCAATCCAGCCGACGGAGCAGTTGCACTGATTTTCGGCAGAAACCACACCGGTCATCGAAGATCAATTTTCCGCGGGGAGAGGCCATGAAAGGGTGGTGGGCCCAGAGGGACTTGAACCCCCGACCAAGCGATTATGAGTCGCCTGCTCTAACCACTGAGCTATGGGCCCGCTCACGTTAGCGACCGGCATCATGCGTGACGAATTGCGGCGGGGCAAAGAAAATCAGTAGCCCATGGGCCCACC
>CALIBP010000050.1 GCA_938048165.1 uncultured Alphaproteobacteria bacterium
AGTTATGGGCTTATGCGGCACAGTGCTTCTAATTAGCGCCTGCGGCGGTGTTCAAGATTATCTGGTAGAAAACCCCGAACGACAGGGCGAATATATTTATGAATCCGAGCTTAAAGGCAAAGAAGCCACTATTTTCGGTGATGGCGGTATAGATTTATTTAATTTAGGAAAAAAAAGGGGGCAGGGCGGCGGATCCGGAATAGCCGTAAACAGCTTTTTATGGCGGGCTTCGCTGGATACCGTTTCGTTTATGCCTTTGTCATCCGCCGATCCCTTTGGCGGCGTCATAATTACCGATTGGTACTCACCGCCAGAATCGCCCAATGAGCGCTATAAGATGAGCGTTTATATTTTGGGGCGGCAATTACGTGCCGACGGCATTCGGGTTTCCGTTTTCCGGCAACAGAGCGGGGCAAACAATAGCTGGCGCAGTGGCGCCGTATCAAAAGATACAGCAGTAAACCTTGAGAATCAGATTTTGACGCGGGCCCGCAAACTGCGCCTTGTCACCCCCAAAGCAAACTAACGCCTTACCTGTCATCGCTAATAATTATTGCGCGAGGGCCTCTCGGTTCTTGCGGCTCCCGCGCGGGCGTGAGAAAGTCGCTGCGCCGACGCTCGCTTGGCGGGCCACTCATTTAACAAGACGTCTTAATTATGACGAACGACTCTGTAGCAACCAGATATAACGTTAAAGCAACCGAGACCAAATGGCAGGCGCTCTGGGAGGAGGCCGGTTGTTTTAATGTCGAGATCGACCCTGACAAGCCAAAATACTACGTCCTTGAAATGTTTCCCTATCCATCTGGGCGTATCCACATGGGCCATGTGCGAAATTACGCAATGGGTGATGTGGTCGCCCGTTACAAACGGGCGCAGGGTTTCAACGTATTGCATCCAATGGGGTGGGATGCCTTTGGGATGCCGGCAGAGAATGCGGCGATGGAAAAGGGTATCCATCCCGGCAAATGGACCTACGAAAACATTGCGACGATGCGGTCACAACTTCAGAAAATGGGGTTATCCCTCGACTGGTCTCGTGAGCTTGCCACCTGTCACCCCGGCTATTACCAGAATGAACAAAAAATGTTCCTCTCCTTTTTGGAGCATGGTCTTGTTTACCGCCGCCGCAGCTGGGTCAACTGGGACCCGGTCGATAATACCGTTCTCGCCAACGAGCAAGTCATCGATGGACTTGGCTGGCGATCCGGTGCCCCGGTCGAACGGCGTGAGCTCGATCAATGGTTCTTCCGGATCACCGAGTTTTCAGAAGAGCTGTTAGAGGACCTCAAACAGCTCGAGCGCTGGCCCGCCAAAGTGCGGGTGATGCAGGAAAACTGGATCGGTCGTTCTGAAGGCATGAAGGTATGGTTTGAACTGGAGGGCCGAGAGGACCGGCTGCAAATTTTCACCACGCGCCATGACACAATTTTTGGTGCCACCTTTTGCGCCATTTCTGCCGACCACCCGCTTTCCACCGAGCTGGCGGCAGACAATGCCGAGCTCGCGGCTTTTATCGCAGAATGTCGAGCCATCGGGACAACAGAAGCTGCCCTGGAAAAGGCGGAGAAGAAAGGATACAATACCGGTCTTTACGCCAAACATCCACTTATTGACGGCAAAACAATTCCCGTCTTTGTCGCTAATTTTGTCCTTTTGGAGTATGGCACGGGCGCAATATATGGTTGCCCCGCACACGACCAGAGAGATCTGGATTTTGCCCGCAAGTACAATCTTGATGTGATTCCAGTGGTTATCCCGGCTGACGCCAATCCGGATGAGTTTGACGTTGCCGACATTGCCTTTACCGATGACGGAGTACACGCGAATTCCGATTTTATTGACGGGCTCAATTTAGCCGACGCCAAAGAAGCCGTAGCCAACAAGCTGGAAGAATCAGGGCTCGGCAAGCGCGAAATTAACTACCGTCTCCGCGACTGGGGTGTTTCCCGGCAAAGATATTGGGGCTGCCCGATCCCCATTATTAACTGCAAGGATTGTGGCATTGTTCCTGTGCCGGAAGAAGATTTACCAATCTGCCTGCCAGACGACGTTGATTTCGATCAACCGGGAAACCCCATCGACCGACACCCAACCTGGAAACATGTCAACTGCCCTAAATGTGGCGGCGCGGCAGAGCGCGAAACAGATACGCTAGACACATTTGTTGAATCATCCTGGTATTTTTCGCGCTTTTGCAGTCCGCGTGCAGATGAGCCGGTTAATGAAGAGGCCATCAAATACTGGATGCCCGTCGATCAATATATCGGCGGGATCGAGCACGCTATCTTGCACCTTCTCTATGCCCGGTTCTTCACCCGGGCCATGAAGAAGTGTGGCTATCTCGATATTGATGAGCCGTTCGCCGGTCTCTTTACACAAGGCATGGTTTGTCACGAGACCTATCGTTCTGAAGCTGGCGAATGGCTGCAGCCGACGGAAATTGAAAGCGGCGATGGCGGGGCTCTTAAACGAATTGGCGACGGGACACCGGTTCAAGTCGGTCGATCTGAAAAGATGAGCAAATCCAAAAAGAACGTCGTTGATCCAGAAGATATCATTGAGACATATGGTGCCGACACGGCGCGCTGGTTCATGCTGTCAGATAGCCCCCCTGAGCGCGACCTTGAGTGGACCGATGCGGGAATTGCCGGGTCATGGCGCTTTGTAAATAAATTGTGGCGGCTCATTGCAGAAAATGCCGATGAGGAAAAGTTGCCCGAGCCAGATTCTAATAGCAAAGAATTGCGCGCAATCAGACAACAGGTTCATCAGACGATTGATGGCGTCACCAAGGATCTTGAAGGTTTTCATTTTAACAGATCCGTCGCCCGAATTTATGAGCTGGTGAACACATTATTCAACCACAAAGGTGATGAGCCCGCCGACCGCTGGGTCCGGCGTGAAGGGCTGGAAATCATGGTTCAGCTCATTGGGCCGATGATGCCGCATCTTGCCGAAGAGCTCTGGCAACAACTCGGGAATGAAGTGCCGCTATATGAAACGTCGTGGCCACAACCGATTAAAGAATTGATGGTCCAGGAAACAGTAACCATCGCCGTTCAAATCAGGGGTAAACTGAAAACAACGATTGAATTAGCGCACGATGTTGATCAGGAAACCGCAGAGGCTGCGGCCTTAGCGGCACCAGCCGTAGCAGCAGCGCTTGAAGGCAAGACCGTAAACAGAATTATATATGTTCCGAACAAGATCATTAATGTTGTGCATGGCTAGGAGCAGCGACATTTTAAAGACCATTGGGTTCCAGAAGATATTTATAATCAGCGTCGTCAGCGCTCTGTGCGTGGCGATCGCCGCGTGTGGGTTTCGCCCTTTATATGGGGAGGCTGGTGGCGCCGATGCAAAAGCCTTGGCATCCGTGTCGATTGCGCAAATTAAGGATCGCAGCGGGCAGAAGCTTCGAAACTTTCTGTTGGAACGGATGGCGCCCAATGCAGGCGCCAGAGAATCAAGATACACTTTAAACGTTGAGCTTACCGAAAACAAAAGCGAGCTTAATATTCGCAAAGATGAATCCGCGACGAGGGCAAATCTGTCAATTTCCGCTAATTTCACACTCACAAATGTATCCGGTGGTGGCGGTATTTTTAAAGGCACGATTTTATCGACGAATAGCTATAACGTTCTGGAGTCGGATTTTGCGACCCTGAGCGCGGAGAATGATGCCCGAAATCGTGCGCTTCGATCACTTGCCGAAGAAATTCGCCTGCGCGTCGCGATGGCCCTTCGGAACCCTGCCGTTTTTTCAACGCCCGTACCGGGTACGCCACGCCCTCGCTAAATGAAAGTATCTGCCGGCAAAGCAGCAAGTTTTATAGCCTCACCGCCAAATGGGGTTAAAGCGATCCTGCTCTACGGGCCGGACTCCGGGTTGGTGAGGGAGCGCGCCGGAGTCCTGACAAAAATAATTGTAGATGATCCGAAAGACCCCTTTCGAATAGCAGAGATTGCCGCCAATGAACTTCGCGATGATCCGGCCCGACTCTCAGATGAAGCGGCAGCAATTTCTTTTGCAGGTGGTAGGCGGGTTGTACGCGTGCGGGACGCAACGGATACGATCTCCGGACCACTTACGGAATTTTGCGATAATCCTTACGGCGATGCTCTGGTGATTGTCGAAGCCGGGATTCTAACGCCAAGATCAAAGCTACGGAAAGCT
>CALIBP010000051.1 GCA_938048165.1 uncultured Alphaproteobacteria bacterium
TATAAAAGGCGTGATCGCTCCCGAATCTGCCAATAATGCGAAGGATGGGGGATCGTTGATCCCAACACTTGCCTTTGGTATTCCGGGGAGTGCGGAAACCGCCGTATTCCTTGGCGTTCTCATTTTACATGGTATCGAACCCGGCCAAAAACTCCTGGAAGACCATCAGGATCTGGTCTTCACCCTGGTTGTTGCCCTTACAGTCTCTGCGGTATTCGCGACAATTATTGTTCTCTTGTTGGCGAGGTATATGGCATTGCTGACCCGGATCAGCGTTCATATGCTGATCCCAACTGTGACCGTCGTGGCTTTGGTTGGAGCATTCGCGCTCAACACCGAGATCGGTGACGTTGTCATTGCGTTCATTTTTGCCTTTATTGGCTATTTTATGATCCGGTTTAACTATCCCCGGGTTACTTTTACGATCGCCATTGTTCTTGGCAGTATCACCGAGCTGAGCTTCCATCAGTCGATGCTCATTTCTGACGATCAAATGTCGATCTTCTTTACGAGAGGGCTATCGCTCACATTGCTCGCTCTGACGATTTTGAGCCTCGCCTTCCCAACATTCAGACGAAAGATAAAAGAAAGAAAAGAAGCTAAAATGGAGGCCGGACAATGAGAATACCCGAGCACAGAAGGCCTTCAGCACTCTATATTCTCATAATTCTAGCTATCGTCGTTCTGTTCATCGCCACAAGCTATCAGTACAAAGTTACTGATCGGATGTTTCCGTTGATGGTGGGATATTTTGCCATACCACTCTTGATCATGGATTTACTTGCCCTGACCGATAGTAAGGTTGGCAAAAAAATTTCAATTTTCTTTTCCGCCAAGACGCCGGAAAAGGTCGATGAAGATGCCGATCCAACCGTCCGCACGCTGTCACAGGAACTTAGGATCTTTATGTGGATGGGTGCCCTTGTCCTGGGTATTTATCTGATTGGCTTTTTGCCCTGCACGCCGGTCTTTGTTTATTGCTGGATGAAATATCGCGGCGGATATTCTGTACGCGAGAGTGCCTATCTGGCGATCGGCACCATCGTATTCGTCTACGTCCTGTTCGAAATAATTCTGCAGTACGAATTATATCCGGGCATCTTCCTGTACTGGTACGGCTGAGCGGGCGGCATATCGCGCGCCGTCCGAGTTACCCCCAGGGTTCAAGGGCAGCCGCCTGTTTTCCCGCAATTTGGCCCGTCACAAGACACTCTGCGAGATTGCCGCCAGACATATAGAGATGCCCCCAGGCACTACCCATTTCACCCGCCGCGTAAAGGCGCGGAATGGGATTGTCCTCCACATCGATAATGCGTTGCTGCGCATCATGTTCCGGGCCACCCTGGGTATTTGAGACCACCGGCCAGACTTGCCCGGCATAGAATGGCGCACGCTGAATTTTCATCATCGTGCCGGACGGGCGCCCGAAATCGACATCGTTCTTGGTGGAGCAGAGTTCATTCCATCGGGCCAGTGTCGCTTCAAGCTCACCTGCTTCCATATCGATCATCGCCGCCAACTCAGCGATTGAATCCGCCTTTTTGATCAGTCCGGACTCGATCTCCTGCATATTGTCGAGGCTCCAGTCATAATGGGCATCGGGATCATTCCGGGTCGGCGCACCAACCCGATAACGTCGGCGACCAACCTCATCGAAAATCACGTAGGACGGAATACGCGGAAATTCCTGTGTCACCGGATCGAAATGTTCCATCGGCCGGTGCGACGTATCCTGGGTATAAGGTGGGTTCTCGTTCATATAGCGCTTGCCGAACTTATCGACGACGATCCACGTCATCTGAACAACGGCGGTTTGCTCGCGACCGGGAATCCAGTCCGGCAGACGCTTCATACGAATAGCGTAAGGATATTCGGGATGCTCAAACCCGTATGATCCATGATAGTGCCACATATGCCAAAGCCGGGCGCCAAGCTCCTGCGCCATACGGATACCATCACCAGTGTTTGAATTCGTCGTCGCCGCGAGGACCGGCTTCATTTGCCAGTACTGCCGCTTCATTTCTTCGTTTGCTTCAAAGCCACCGCAGCAAAGGATCACGGCTTTGCTGGCCTTCACAGTCCGAACACCGCCGGTTGTCTGGATAACGGCGCCCTGAACTTCGCGTGTGCCATCGGTTTTATAAATCAGTCTCTGAACCGGCGCTTCGAGCCAGATATCGATATCCCGCAACGCGACATTGTCTTTCAGAGTTTTAAACACCCGAGCCCCGCCGGGAGCGCCCCGGACATGCGGGTAGTGACTATCAGGGTCAAAGTTCGGGATTTCCTCAATCAGCGTTTGATAGAACGTGTCATATCCTTCAAACGGGTAGTTCGCGACTTTCTCTCGCGGATTTACAATGGCCCCATTGGCTTCCGCCAGTTTCCGCATATAGGCCTCGATATTGGCCATCCCGTCGGCAAGGGCGCGGTTCACGGATGACGGTGTGCGCCCACCATTCGTCGCTTCGAGATATTTAAAGGCCTGATCTGCGTCATGCGCCGAGCGCATCGCACCGTAAGAGCAAACAGAAATACCCCCGGGATTGGCCATTTTATCGACCAGCAGAACTTTCGCACCGGCATCAAACGCCTCAATCGCCGCTATGCCGCCGGAATAGCCATATCCAACGACAATTACGTCATATTCGGAGTCGAAATTGACAGTCCCGTTGGTAGCCGAATTGTCTGCCATGATCCCTCACCTGCTCGATTTTTTTGTGAAACGCATTTTGCCTCAGCCTCTGTAGCCGCGCATCTGCACGACACTACCTCGCATCAGATGGAGCTTTGGCTTTATTCAGCAGACGCTAGCTGCGGTCGTGATTCATTGTAGCGCTGTGTCGAATGCTCACCGGCAGTACAAGGCGGAAACATCGGCGTATCGCCGGGCGTTATACATGTCGGGAGGCATTCAACATGTGTGTCATGTACGTGATTGAAAAACAGCACTATCGAATGACGATTTTTCTGAGAACGATTGTTCATAACGCGATGGAGGCTCGAATGATACTGACCATTGGTCCAGCGCAACATGATATCACCGAGATTCACCACAAATGTCCCCGGAATAGGCTCAACCCTTACCCATTCGCCGGAAGCTGTTTCAACTTCGAGCCCGCCCAGCGAGTCCTGGGACAAGAGTGTGATCCAGCCCCAGTCCGTATGGGCCCCACACCCGAGTTGGTTAAACTCCGTTTCTGCAGGATGAGGCGGATATCGCAGAATGCGAAGTGGCGATTTTTGTTGCGCGAAGGTGTCATCAAAATGATCGAACGGCATCCCAAGTGACAGAGAGATTAACCGCGACACCTGCAAACCCGCCTGCCAGACGGCTTCTTTATAGGCTTCAAGTCTTTCGCGAAAACCCGGAAAATCCTCCGGCCAAATATTGGCCTTATAGCCTGGAGTCCCCGGAATATTGCCCATGGTAAAATTGAAAGACTCTTTGATATCACCGGGCGATTCATTATCCAGACGTTGTGTTTCAGGAGGTTCGTAACCGTTTGAAAAACCTTGTTTTATCCACTTTTCTTTCCAGCTATCCGGCTCATCAAAAAACCTGTTGGCCTCCGCAAAAGCGCCATCGATAAGTGTTTGATCAACCCCATGGTTGGAAATATAGAAAAATCCGGTATTCCGACAGGCTGCTTTAATTTCAGCAGCTATTGCTTCCCGAGCGGTGGGATCACCGGAAAAACTTGGGCCAATATCAATAACCGGAAGATCGCCTGCCTTCTTGGGCTCGGAGTAGATGATCATCTGTCAGCTCCTCATTCCTGATATGGTATACCCGCCGCCTGCATCGCTTTCATCTGCGACCACGTATCCCTGATCCATTGCCCACAGGCTGCATTTTGTTCAAGCAGAGAAAATTTCGCGCCCATGCCGTAATCCGACGTCGCGATCATTTCCGTAATCACATATTGCAGCGGACTGGTTTCATGGGTGAGATGATAGCGCAGAATTTTGCGAAAAGCTTCCTTGCAGACATCCAGCTTGTAAGGTGACCATGGGGAATGCCATTCACCTGGCGCGGGCTTCGTAAAGGGATACATAATCCCGCGGGGCCTTGAACCATCCGGGTGCGTCCCCCAGATATTTCGAGGGTTGTTGGGAATGACCGGTCGGAACTGAGCAAAATGGACGGCATCCAACGCCATCCATTCTTCACAAAGATTGCCGGGCTCATAGGGATCCAGAACGATCCGCCCCTCTTCGACATCCTCGCGAACATCAGAGACCTCCTGCTGCTCAGGATTATCAATTTTGAAAATCACATGGCTGTAATCGACGGTAAAATGGAAGGGGACTCCACGCGCCTGAACCGCCTGCACGATTGGTGTCACGCGCTTGTATTTTTCACTCCAGCAATCGACATGCAGCTCAAAACTGAGGGCGACCCCAACGGAATCGCCTATCTCCGCCGTTCGGATGTAGGTATCGATAATTTCAGCATCCGTCAGCTCATGCCCATCTGCCGCGTAGGTACCAAGCATAACATTGAGCATTTTTACGTCGGCCCGCGCGGCATCCTGCATTCTTTCAGCGAGCAATTCGTCATTGCGGCCAAGCTGGTGAATATAATTTCCCGTCAGCATCGGAATGCCGGTTTTTTCCGCAGCAGAAACAGCGTCTTTCAACTGATCCGGTTGCGGCAGCCAGTTGATGTAATCAAAAACCCCGGCATCCCGCACCATCCTGAACCGTTCTAACGGTTCGACTACAACATCAGCCTGCAGGATATTGTAGGTACACCCGAGTTGAAAATCGGCAGCCATGATCATCTCGCCTCTTCAGGAACGGTAAAGCTGACAGGTTGGTGATCTAAAAATTCATTGTCAATCGTCCCTATTCCTGGTTCTCGTGCGGCTACCCTTGCCCGCCCGGCATCGCCATGTGAAAATCCGCCAACTGTTTTGGAGGATAGAAAATGAGTGCGGCGTCAGGAAGTAACATTGCAGGTCAAATTGCCTATGAAGATTTGCGCGAATGGTTGGTCTTAGCCGACCGTCTTGGCGAGGTAGAATATGTAAAGGGTGCCAACTGGCAGGAAGATATCGGCCTTGCTGCAGAAGCTGTACTACGTGAGGAGAATGGCCCCTGCGTTGTATTTGAAGATGTCGAAGGATGCCCCAAGGGTTTCCGCATGCTGATGAACATGTTCGCCGGTACGCGGCGAAATATGACGCTGGGTTTTCCGGAACATCTGACCAAATGGGAACTTTCCAACGCTTATCGTGAAAAATATCTCATCGATCCGAAAGTCATCAAACATGAGATCGTCGATGATGGCCCCGTTTTTGAGAACATCCTGACGGGCGACGATATTGACGTCTCCAAATTTCCGGCCCCCGTCTGGCATGAGAATGATGGCGGACGCTATATCGGTACCGGCACCTACAGCGTAACACGCGACCCCGAAGAAGGCTGGCTCAATGCCGGCGCTTATCGGGCGCAGGTTCATGGCCCGAAAGAAGTAGGTTTCCTGACGGCACGTGGACATCACGGCTATATCCACCGCGAGAAATACAAGGCGCAGGGCAAAAAGATGCCGGTCTGCATGGTTCTAGGCGGTGATCCGCTAGCCTTCTATTTCGGTGGTACTGAAGCACCCTACGGTGCCTTTGAGCTCGATATCGTCGGGGGCCTGCGCGGCAAACCCTTGCAGCTTGTTGAGGGTAAAGTCACTGGCCTGCCCTTCCCCGCCAATGCCGAAATCGTGCTGGAAGGTTATGTCGATCCGCAGGAAACCATGATCGAAGGGCCTTTTGGCGAATGGACCGGCCATTATGCTGGCGGCAAGGAACCGCGGACGGTTCTCCGCATTGAAGCCATTTATCACCGAAACGACCCCATTCTGCTCGGCGTACCGCCGATGGGCCAAGGCCCGGATGAACTGGCGCGCTATCGTGCTGTGATGCGCTCTGCGATGCTTAAACAAAATATTATTGATGCCGGTGTACCGGACATCCAGCAGGTCTGGTGCCACGAAACCGGCGGCTCCCGGATGCTCCATGGGGTGTCGATTAAACAACGTTATCCCGGTCATTCACGTCAGGCTGGTCAAATCGCGGCGCAGTGTCGTGCAGCCGCCTATGCCTCAAAATATGTCATCGTGACGGATGAAGATGTCGATGTGACACGACTCGACCAACTTATCTGGGCTATGATGGTCAGGACCGACCCCAAGCGGTCAATCGACTTTATCAGCGGCGCCTGGGATTCCCCCGCCGACCCCATGCTGACACCAGAGCAACGGGCCGTTGGCGATATGACCCATTCCGTCGCCATCATTGATGCGTGCCGTCCGTTCGAATGGATGGACCAGTTTCCGATGTCAAACGCCCCAAGCCCGGAAGTGGCACGAAAGGCAGAAGAAAAGTTTGGCTATCTGATGAAGAACCGCTAGGTACCGGATCAGGGTGGTATGGTCGACACGCTAGAACCGACCGGAATACTGCCTGACGATTACCTTTCCTTAGCGGATCAAATTGCGCAAAACGCCTGTAATCAGGGGGATATACCTGCATTCATCTCTGTCGATACTGGTGAAACTATAGGCTGGGAAGAGCTTTCCTTATGGACCGCTCGTCTTGCGCACTTTCTGCACAACAAAGATATTCACGCCAATGACAGAATCGTCGTCCTCGGCGAGAACTCGCCTGAACACTTGATTCTCTACTACGGTATCCAGGCCTATGGCGCGACCTACTGCACCATTAATACCGATATAAACCAGAACCATCTCGTCGAGATGCTTGCCCGGATCGAACCAACACTGATCCTGTGGCACCAGGACCTCAATCGGCATGCCATTGGCCACGGGACAGTCGGAGAATGGGTTTCCTTTAAAGACAGAACCCTCGATACGGGGCTATTTGCCACGCTATCGCAACTAGACTCGAAAAACCCGCCCAAAGCCGGCAATGATAAAGAGGACCGTTGCGTCATCTGTTTTACGTCGGGGACATCAGCGCAGCCCAAAGGTGTACTCCATAGCTTCTGTAACTATCAAGCTATCGCGCAACACCAGCTCGACCGCTGGTCT
>CALIBP010000052.1 GCA_938048165.1 uncultured Alphaproteobacteria bacterium
TGAGGAAAAGTCAAAGAATTATGAGCTCGCAGGCAGTGCCTGGCGCCAGGCTCAGGAGACCGCCAAGTCAATTCCGATGATGGAAAAAGCGGCCAGTCTTGCCGAGGAGGGTGAGCTGTACGCACGTCTGGGTAGTGTGTATCTGGACGGCGACCAACACCAGAAAGCTATTGATTCGGTGGAGAAAGGTCTGAAGAAAGGCGGGGTCAAGCGTCCAGACCAGGCTCATATGGTGGCCGGGATGGCGCATTTCAACATGGGCAATTACAACGGTGCACGAAAGTCGTTCCGTCAGGCCCGAAAGGTGGCGAAAGACGAGCGCTCCGAGGAAATGGCTGGCCAGTGGCTTAAGTACATTGCCAGCGAGGAAAAGCGCCAAAAGGAAATTCAGGAAGGCGTCTAGCACTTCCTCATAGCGCCGCAGACAAAACAAAAAAAGGGGCTTCGCGAGAAGCCCCTTTTTATTGTTTCAGAAGATGTTCAAACAGGAACAACGTTCTCTGCCTGAGGGCCTTTCTGACCCGTGGCCACCGTAAACTGCACTTTCTGACCATCCTGAAGGGTTTTAAAACCATCACCCTGGATTGCACTGAAGTGGACGAATACGTCGGGACCGCCTTCCTGTTCGATGAATCCGTAACCCTTGGTCTCGTTAAACCACTTTACGGTGCCTGTAACTTGGGACATTGCACTTACCTTTTCTACTCAAAAAATACCCTCCGTTCGACAAAGCTGTCGTGAAGGGCCCATACACGCTGATTGGAACAAAACCGTAGACCGAAGACTGCGAGCGCCGCAAAAAGCGTTGCTGTGAAACTACCAGCGAGTTGAAGTGTAGCATTCTAATGGCGACAACACCCACCCCCTAATTTAAATTATTTTTTATTAGATTCGGGTCGCTGACCACGCGTCATTTATTCAACGGTGAGAATCTTCATTTGATTGGTCTTACCGGCCTCTCCTGCCGTGCTGCCCATTGTCAGCAGAAGGAAGTCGCCCCGGTTGAGGTAGCCGCCATCAAGCAAAAATTCAAGTATCCGCGCATCGAGATCCTCCGGCTGGAATGCTGTGACATCGAAATATAGAGGTATGACTCCTCGGCAGAGAGAGAGTTTCTGCAAAGTTCGATGTTGACGGCTCAGCCCAAAAATGGGCAGTCCAGATGACAATCGGGACATCATCGTGGGGGTATTGCCGTGCTCGGTCAGCGCAGCCAATCCGCATACGCCGGGAAAATGATTGGCACCATACATTGCGGACAAGGCCACGGTTTCTTGGGCGCTCGAAAACTCTCTGTCTAATCGATATCTGGAAGTTCTTGCCACCGGATGCCGCTCCGCACCAATTGCTGCATCAGCCATTGCGGTCACCACTTCAACGGGGTACTGACCTACCGCGGTCTCTGCGGACAGCATGACGGCATCTGTGCCATCGAGAACCGCATTGGCAACGTCAAATACCTCTGCGCGGGTTGGCATACTGTTGTTGATCATCGATTCCATCATTTGGGTGGCCGTAATGACCAACCGATCCAACTTTCTGGTACGCGAGATGAGATCTTTCTGGATGCCAATTAGCTGAGCGTCACCTACTTCCACCCCGAGATCCCCCCTGGCTACCATGATGCCATCCGAGGCACGGATGATGGAGTCCAAAAGTTCGCTGTCGGCGACTACCTCTGCCCTTTCGATTTTGGCGATGATGGCGGCTTCAACTTGCACAGCCTCGAGAAGCTCTCTGGCCAGATCGATATCTCGATGACTTGAGACAAACGAAACGGCGACAAAATCCGGGGCGATATTGCCCATCCCTGCAATATCCTCGCGGTCTTTTTCGGTCAGCGCCGGCGCGGCGAGGCCGCCCCCCAGCTTGTTGACGCCTTTTCTGGAGGACAGTTTTCCGCCGATGAGAACAGTACAGTCGACGGCGGTATCGGTAACATCATCGACACGCAATCGAAGCTTGCCGTCGTCTAACAATAGGATGTCGTCTACAGCGACTTGCTGTGGAAGGGACTGGTATTCCACGCCAACTCGACGACTGTCGCCTTTTTCGTTGTCTAGGGTGATATCCAGGCAGAAAGGATCTCCCGCGGTGAGCTGCGCGCTCCCCGTTTCAAACCCACCTATTCTGATCTTGGGCCCTTGAAGGTCCGCGAGGATGCCCACATAGCGGCCCGCGTGCCGAGACTGGCGTCTGATGCGCTCAGCGACCTGGCCGTGGTTTTTTACAGATCCGTGGCTAAAGTTAAGGCGAAAAACATCTACGCCGGCACCAATAAGCCGACCAAGCATATCCTCGTTGTCGCAACCAGGGCCGATCGTCGCAACAATTTTGGTCCGGCGGTGAATCTTAGCGGGCAGTGGCAATGTCGTCCCCCTTGGGCTTATGGCAGAAGTGCTCGCGGATTTTGTTTTATCAATGGTCGGGCGATATGCAAAACCGACATCCTGATTATCGCATCAGGCATCCCTGTTTCCTATTGGGACTTTCGTGAAAGCTTGTTATAAGGGCGACATGAAGGATGATACCCGCACACCCTGCCCTCCATACGGGTACAGTCGAAACTGTGATCTACCGGTTCATCGACAAGTTGAATTGGTAGCCGAGT
>CALIBP010000053.1 GCA_938048165.1 uncultured Alphaproteobacteria bacterium
CACCGGCTTCATTGGCAAGCTTTTCCATCGGTGTGTTGGAGCCGGTGGCGAGCGAGAAGGGGACGCCCGCAGCGGCAGCAGCCTTTGCGAGTTCAAATTCACCTTCATACCAGGCCAGTCCCGCTGTTCCCGTTGGCGCAACCGCCAGTGGCATCGCGGCGCTGGCGCCAAAAATCTCTGCTTCTAATTGAACATCGGAAATATCCGTAATGACCCGGTTCAGGAGTTTGAGGTCCGTCATCGCCGAACGGTTATTGCCGAGCGACTGCATATCTTCGGTGCCTTTATCGATGTAATCGAACACACCTTTTGGCAGGCGGCTTTCGGCAACTTCGCGTAAATCGGCAATGTTATAGCAGCGGTCTAACCTGCTCATCTCTCACTCCCTATATCGAATTCTGGGCGCCGCACTGGACGCCGTAATTGTTTGTGCAAACAAAATAACCTAATTTTTGAGAGACGGGGAGCCCTGCTCATGATCAATGCTCGAAGCGAACGATTGATTCCCGTATTGTGTTGCAAATTCTCGTTTTGAAAGAAGCACAATGCTTGAGCTCTACAACGCCCGCCATTCAACCTGTAGCCAGAAAGTCAGGATTTGTATGGCGGAAAAAGGGTTGGAATGGATTGATCATTTACTTGATCTCGGCAAGAAAGATCAGATCGCACCTGAATATTTAAAGCTCAATCCCAATGGTGTTGTGCCAACTCTTGTTCATGACGGGACCGTCATCATCGATTCCAGCGTGATTTGCGAATATATCGACGAGGTGTTTCCTGATCCCCCGCTGGTCCCCCAGGATCCTGCGGAGCGCGCCCGGATGCGCGCCTGGATGCGGTTTATGGAAGAAGTGCCGACAGCCGCCGTTCGGGTGCCGTCTTTTAATATGGTGTTCCTGCCGCGTTTTGATGGGCTCGATGATAAGCAGTTTCTTGAAGCCGAAGCCGGTCCCAGACCCTTGCGCAAACACTTCTTTGAGAAGATGGGGAGTACGGGTTTTTCTGATAAAGAGGTGAAAGCCTCGATGGACCAGCTCCGGCAAACCTGCGAACGGATGCATCGCGCGCTAACCGCGGAAGGACCGTGGTTGATGGGCGAAGCTTATACCTTAGCAGACATCATTGTGGCGCCGCTAATCGACCGGATGGCCGATCTGGGATACGCATCATTGTGGTCCGATCTGCCAACGGTTGTTGATTGGTATGATCGTATGCAGGCGCGCCCCGCTTTTCAAACCGCCTTTTATGAAGGCACACGTGTTTCCGAATTTCTCGAAATGACGCCTCTTAACGCGGGAGGTTGATGTCCTAAAACCGGGGCGCGTTGGCGTGCTGGCTGTCGTGATAAATGCGATCAATCCCGACATCTTCTCTCCAGATACGACGATGCGCTTCGTCGAGATAGGGTTTCATGCCTTCGACCCGCGCTTTGATCTCGGCATAATCTTTCTGGAACTTAGGCACGACCTCCATGATTTGGGCGATCAGCGCTTCTTCATCCATGGTCTGTAATCTTCCATCCTGGATGATCACTCTGCCGTCGATGATAACGGTTTTTACCCCGCGCCCGCCTTCGGTGTAGACGACCTGACGGGTGGCGCTGTTAAGCGGGATGTAAGATGGATCGGTGAGATTCAGCAGCGTGATATCTGCCTTGGCCCCGACCGCAATTTTGCCAAGGTCATCCCGGCGAATGGCGTGGGCGCCGCCAGTCGTGGCGGCGGTAAAAGCAGCCCCTGATTGCGCAGGGCTCGGCGCGTGATTGCTGACGGCGACCATCAGACAGAAAAGCTTCATCGCCTGAAACATGTTCTGGGCATCGCTGCACGAACAGTTGTCGCAGCCAATGCCGAGGCTGACCCCGGCTTCCTGCAATCCGAGGATCGGCGGGATACCGCTCTTGAGCTTGGTATTGCTCAGCGGGTTGATCACGACATTGGTACCGGTTTCACCGAGCATGTCGATCTCTTCCGGCAACAGCCAAACGCTATGCGCCAGATTGAGTCGCGGTCCGAGTAAGCCTTCTTCCTTGAGACGACGGATCAACGAGCCGCCATGTTGCGGGTATTCCCGGCGCGCCTGCAGGGCCATGCCTTTGGACTCATATATATGGGTAAAGATTGGCAGGTCATGCTTTTCGGATAATTCAACCGTGCGGGCGATCAGCTCACTAGAGCAGCGCTCCGGCGCTGATGGGCCCAGCGCCCAGCCAATACGGTCACTGATGGCGTCATTGTTGAGATATGTATCGATAAAATGGCCGAGCTGGTCGAACTTCTTGTCGGGCTCCGCGGCGGTGGTGAGCCGGTCGTGAAACTCTTCCGGGAACACCTCGCGCCAGAACGGGATCGTGTCGATGCCCTTGATGTCGCCATATTGCAGTCCAACGACGGCGCGAATTCCGATCTCTTCATAAGCTTCAATCACAGCTTCGAGATGCTCGGGATCGAACGGGTAGAGCGTCACCATGTCCTGCACGCAGGTCATACCTGACCGCAAACATTCTAATGCGCCCAGGAGCGTCCGCGCCTTGATCTCTTCGCGGCTGCGTTTGGGGTAGGCGGGTGGTAGGGCCAACAAACGCCAGGTTTCAAGTGGCGTTTCTTCCATCACGCCTTTGCCAAGCGTGTCATGCGAATGGTAATGCGCGTTAATAAAACCGGGAATGACGAGCCGGTCCGTGGCATCGATGATTTCGGTACCATTCGGTGCGGTCAGGTTGGAACCAATTTCAGTGATGTTTTGATTTTCGATCAGAACATCCTGAATGGCAGGGACATGTGGATCGGCCTCAGGGGTCATCACCCGGCCACCTTTGATCAATATTGCTGTGTCACTCACCGCGCTCTCCTTTTCCTATTGGCCACAAGCATAGCGCGGAACGTTAGAACGAAAAACGGCGGCACCGAATAATTCGGGCCGCCGATATTTCGGTATACGTTTAGTCCTAGCTATGGGCGCAGCCGCAATCTTCGAGATGGAAGATACGTTCTGCGACATCACCGAGGATGCTTTGCTTGTCGCTGTCTGTGAGGTCAGCCGCTTCAATGATTTTGCGTGGTTCCAGATCGCCAAAGGCAAAGGGGTAATCTGATCCCATCATGACTTTTCCCGCGCCGAATACTTTGCAAACGAATTCCAGGGTTTTTACGTCATTGACCACCGTGTCGTAATAGCAGGCGTCCAGGCTGGCCCGAGGATTGCCCCATTCAGGATTGTGGTCGTGGTTCATCTGCAATCGACCGAGGAGAAACGGAAGCCCGCCGCCGCCATGGCTGAGAACAAAATTCATGCCGGAATATTTTTGCAGATGACCGGCAAAGATCAGGCGAGACATTGCGGTAATGGTGTCTATTCCGCGCCCAACCGTGTTTATCAGCGCGTAATCCAGCAAACGTGGATCACCACAGCCAAACATCGGGTGCAGATAAATCGCGGCCTTACGGTCTGAGGCAACCTCCCAAAATGGATCGAGGTCTGGATCGTCGAGATTGCCTTCGCCGCCCTTGGGCTGAGTACCAATCATCGCGCCATGGAAACCAGCATTGAGGGCTTCTTCCAGAACCTCTGCCGCCATCCTGCCGTTTTGCAATGGTACACTGCAGAGCGGCGCAAAGCGATCCGACTCGGAACAGGCCTTCAGCAGATGCTCATTGATGAACTGGCTCCAGCGTTTGCCCTCAGCATCCGGGATTTCATATCCGAAGCTGTCGAGCCAGCCACCGCATACCATCGCGTCGATCTTTTGATCGTCCATCCATTGCAGCCGGGTGTCGCTCTGACGCAGCCCGGGCAGGATTGGTCTTGTTAGGGGTCCACCTGAGAAGCCGAGCTTCCAGACATTGTCCTCATTCAGACAGTCGATATTGGGAAAATCCGAGCCACGATTGTTTAAACCCTCCAGCATTGCCTGGGGAAGGTAATGGGCATGGGTATCGACGATCATAACAGACCTCTATTTTTTCATGTCGGCCGCAGTATTGACCATGGAATGCAATGCACGACCGTAATCAATGGCACCAAGCTCGTCCATCTTCGGTGCGACGTGGAGATATTCCTTGAGTCCCAGAATCGCCGGGCGCGGTCGGCTCAACAGGGTCTCGCAGAACTGATCGACTTCGGCATTGAGTTTGTCCGCATCGACAACCTGGCTGATGAAGCCATAATTCAGTGCGCGGTCTGCATCTATAAACTGTGTCGTATAGGTCATCCACATGATGGCGTTGCGATTGATCCGGTCATAGAGCGCCGACATCACCATGGTTGGCATGACGTTGTGGGCGATCTCTGGGATATTGAAGGTTGCCGTGCTGCTGGCGAATGACACGTCGCACAGTGCGGCGACGGCTGTGCCAAAGCCCATGCAACGGCCTTCGATGACACCGACAATTGGCACCTGAGCATTGCGGATTGCTTTGTAGCAATTGAAGATCGAGTCATATTCTTTGCGGCGGGCATAGGCTTCCGGGTCAGGCTTGCCGGCATCGGCGTTGCGGGCGCGTCCGGTGCAGAAATCCGGTCCGGCACTGCGGAGCAGAACCATGTCGGAGGTTTCATGCGCGGCAAGCATGGCGGCGGAGAGTTCGGCAGCCATTGCATCTGAACAGGCGCCGTCTTCGCGGTTGAGGGTTGCCTCCAGAATGCGTCCGTTTTGTTTAATCAGCAGCTCATCGCTCATCTCTTCTCTCCCAGGATATGTTTGTCAGTGTGGTTTATTCAATTTGCCCATTGAGCAGGGCCTCGATATCACGAACCCGCATCGGTAGGGTTTCGATAGATTTCCCAAGTGGTGCCAGCGCGTCATTGACAGCGCTCGCGATAGCGGCTGGTGCACCGAGATAACCGGATTCACCCGATCCCTTCTGACCAAACGTGGTCAGAGGCGATGGTGTGTAATGTTTGATCATCTCGACATGGGGAATTTCATGCGACGAAGGCAGTAGGTAATCCATAAACGAGCCTGATAAATGCTGGCCGCCTTCGTCATATTCGAATTTTTCATACAAAGCCGCGCCGATGCCGTGGGCGATGCCGCCAAAGGTCATGCCACGCACGATGTCGGGATTTAGCACTGTGCCACAATCATGACCCATATGGTAATCGAGGATTTCCACCTGACCGGTTTCCGGATCAATTGAAATTAGCGGAATATGAGCCTCAAAAGCGTAGCAGGGATACATTTGTACAGTGCCGTCTTCGGCGGGTAATGCACCGCCAGTTGGAACCTCCCAGGTATGCTGCGCCTGCAGGCCCGGTTCTGATCCCAGGGGCATTTTATGATATTGGCGATGGGCAATATCGATCAGCAGATTCCAGCTCATGACTTTGTCTGGGTCGCCATCGACCGAGATATCGCCACCGTCATAGATCAGCCGGTCGACCGGTAGCTGGAAATTATGGGCCGCTATTTCGAGAAGCTGTTTCTTGATTTTCTCTGCGGCACCTGCTGCCGCACCGCCAAGCATAATTGCCATACGGCTGCCAACGGGGCTGTTGGAGGGCAGGGCGCCCAGAGATTCTGCATGTACGCCGCGGATCGTGTCCGGGTCGCGTTCGAGGACTTCACCAATCACGGCGGACAGGAGTGTTTCGTGCCCCTGGCCTGATGTCGAAGTTCCCATCAAGGCGGTAATTGATCCCAACATATCGACCTTGATCA
>CALIBP010000054.1 GCA_938048165.1 uncultured Alphaproteobacteria bacterium
TATCTTGTTGGCTTTGGCTGTTTTGCCAATATCACAGGTAGGGGCTGCCAGCTATTTAAACAAATCAGGCTGGACGGGCGTAGCAACCGAAGGAGTCGATCCGGTCGCCTATTTCACGGAAAGCAAACCTGTCAAAGGGTCCGGTAAATTTTCCTTCAAATGGAAAGGGGCGACCTGGCAGTTTGCCAGTGCTGAGAACCTCGAACGTTTTAAGGCTGCTCCGGGAAAATATGAGCCGCAATATGTTGGTTTCTGTGCTTATGCCGTTAGTGAAGGCTATACCGCTTCCATTGAATCCGAGGCATGGTCCATTGTGGATGGAAAATTATATCTCAACTACTCGAAGTCATTGAGGGCGTTATGGTCGAAGGACATTCCTGGGCGTATCAGCAAGGGTGACAAAAACTGGCCGGGTAACAAGACGAAGCTCTTGAACTAGGTGGGTGTTTCGAATCCAAAGAGCCGCGCTGGATTGTTAACCAGAATTTGTTGTCGGGTTTTGACGTCGCCGGCCCAGCCCATAAACTGGTTCAGCAACTCACCGTCATTCGGGATCGGTACGTACGAGTTTGGATGTGGCCAGTTGGTGCCCCACACCAGACGGTCAGGTCTCGCTGCAATCAACGCCTCGGCATATGGAGCCATGTCATCATAGGGTGCTCCTGATTCCGACAGGCGGTACCAGCTACAGATTTTGGCCCAGCAATGATCAGTGTCGCGGAGCAATGATAGCAGAGTCTGGAACTCAGCGCTGTCGAGTGTGTTATGGTTACGAACCCGGGCCAAATGATCAAATAAAATATTCGCCGATAATTTCTTGATACGGGGAGCGAGCTCGATAATCTCCTCGATGTCTGTCAGATGGATGAGGATTGCCCAGCCCAGCTCTTCCATGAGGGGTGCCATCAATTCGAGCTGGTCCAGCCGCACAGCGCCAGGTGAAAAACTCGATAGCCGAATGCCACAGAAGTTCTTTTCGACCAGAAAATTGAGATGGTTTTCAAGGGAATCTCGGGGCATCGCGGTGACACCTCGTATTCTGCCTTCTGATCTTTCGATTGCATCCACTGTTGTCTGGTCGATCCCGCCATAATCCCGGGCCTGGACTAGCACAGCGCGCTCAATACCCAAAACTTCAAGCATCGCCCTGTACTGTTCAAAACTGGTATCAGGGCCGTCGCCTTTGTCGGGGTCAATTGGAAAACGTGCAAAGGGCCCATAGAGATGGGCATGCGTGTCGCAACTCAATGGCGGCGGCTTGATTTTGGGTTTCTTGGGTTTCCAGTCGGGGCCGTTGATTAAGTCTGTCATCCTGAGTTGCAAACGCCGGAGTTATTTCACATCGTCAGGGAAATATTTGAAGACAGAGTTCAACCCGTTTGTCGCTGCCTGACCCAGGCCACAAATCGAAGCATCCTGCATCGCTGACGACAGCTCTTCCAACAGCGGTTTGTCCCAGGTCGGTTGTTCCAGAAGTTGAACGGCTTTTTCGCACCCATTGCGGCACGGCGTGCATTGACCGCAGCTTTCGTCTTCGAAGAATTTCAATAGATTGAGCGCAACATCCGCCGTGGAGTCTTCCTCCGACAATATAATGACGGCGGCAGAACCGATCAGGCAGCCATATTGTTCGAGAGTTCCGAAATCCAGCGGCTCGCTGTCCATTCTGGCTGGCAAAATACCACCGGACGCCCCGCCGGGCAGATAGCCTTTGAAGCTATGGCCTTCTTGCATGCCGCCGCAATACTCGTCGATGAGCTCGCGCACCGTAATGCCAGCTTCGGCAATTTTCACACCGGGCTCTTTAACCCGTCCTGAAACCGAAAATGTACGAAGGCCCCTTGAACCATTGCGACCCTTTTCCGTGAACCAGCTCGCGCCTTTTTGAACGAGATCGCGGATCCAGTAGAGGGTTTCCACGTTATGGATCAGGGTAGGACGACCAAACAAGCCAACCTGAGCCGGGAAGGGGGGTTTATGACGCGGCAGGCCGCGCTTGCCCTCAATTGATTCAAGCATCGCGGATTCTTCACCACATATATAGGCACCAGCGCCGCGACGCAGATGAACCCGACCGGGTTCGACCAGTCCTGCCGCTTCAAGCCTGGGTATTTCCTTGAGTAGAATCTCTCGAATTTCGGGATATTCATCGCGTAAATAAATATAGATGCTTTCTGCTTCGACTGCCCACGCGCCGATCAGCATGCCCTCAAGGAAGCGATGCGGATCGCGTTCCAGGAACCAGCGATCTTTAAAGGTGCCCGGTTCCCCCTCATCGGCATTGACCGCCATTAGACGCGGACCGTTCTCCGCCCTGACAAAAGTCCATTTGCGACCGGTCGGGAACCCTGCACCGCCGAGGCCCCGCAGCCCGGAATCGTTGAGAATTTCGATCAGTTCGTCCGGTGTTCGCGTATTGTCGCGGCACTCGCGCAGCAAGGCGTAGCCGCCGACCTTTTCATATGTTTCGAAATCTGTGTAATTCGGCAAACGCGAGTGTGTCTTATTACCCGTTGCCGTCAACGCGGTCTCCGCCGTGGCCGGGGCAATCTGTGTGTGGCCAATCGCGACCGCTGGTGCCTTGTCGCAGGCGCCCATGCAAGGAGCCCGAAGGATACGAATGTCAGCACCCGCGTTCTTGGATAATTCAGTGATCAACTTTTCGGCACCCAGCATCTCGCAGGTTACACTGTCACATACCCGTATCGTTGTTGGCGGTGGCCGGGTTACGTCATCTGTAACCACGTCGAAATGGGCATAAAACGTGGCGACTTCGTAAACTTCCGTCATCGCCATCTTCATTTCGTCGGCTAGGGCGACTAGATGGTCTGCAGAAAGACATCCGTACTCGTCTTGTATCAAATGGAGGTGCTCGATAAGCATATCCCGGTCGCGGGGTTTGTCACCAAGCAGATCCAGAACCTGATCTTGAGCATTGGCGTCAAGCTGTCGACCTTTAGGGTGTGAAGCGCCGCGTCCGCCACGTCCTGGGTGTGAGTGTCTCCTTACGGATTTGTTATCGGCCATTCTTTTTTGTCTTATCTGACTTGGTGTCATGATGATTTGTATCGGGTCAACTCGTTGTTACCTGCTGCGACACAATTATTCCAGAGAAACCCATAAATTCACCATTATTGATCGTGATCCTTTTCCACCAAGATCAATGAGATAACCTCGCCGTTAATCATCTCTTTACCCTGATGCTCAAAATTGACAGTAATTCGATTGCCTATTGAAGATTGGACTTGGCCAAGGCCCCATTCCTCGCGATCAGGATGGCGAACCAGAACACCAGGGACAAATTCTTCATTCATAATTGGTTTCCATAGACGCGTTTGACTTAGAGTATCGAAAATTTAGTGGGTTGCCATGATCAATATAGCGCATCGTTGCGTTGTCGGCAGGCTACACAGGAGTAAATAAAGATGTCATTAGAATTTCCTCAACGAGTTTCTGAACTGCTTTGTTCAAGACTTTGCCAAGATTAATTAGCCATACAGCAGCCGGATTCTGGGGGTGGTTAAATCGCAGACGGGTCACTTCGCCGACCCGCGTTTGAAGAAAATTCTCGGTGAGATCGAGATCAGCGCCGCTATCGAATTGGCAGAACTTAGGCGTATGTCGTAAAAATAACTTCTTATCAAATGCTTAGGCTAGTTTTGCAAATTTCTTCATGCCCCTTGCGATCCTGAGAACCGGTTCATATACTCCGCGCCGAATTCTGAGCGTCTGGAGGTTACATGCCGCCGAAATTGCCGAAAAATTACAGGCCATCAGAGAAAGAGCCTTTCATGAACGCCAAGCAGCGGGAGTATTTCCGGCAGCGCTTGTTAAATTGGCGGGGAGAGCTTCTTCGCGAAACTAGCCAAACTCTTCAAAATCTTCAGGAAGAATCTCTGCAAGCACCTGATATTGCAGATCGGGCTTCTGCGGAAACCGATCGGGCTGTGGAATTGAGAACGCGTGATCGTGAACGCAAATTGATTCAAAAAATCGATGAAGCGCTTAGTCGGATCGAAAATAGTGAATATGGTTACTGTGAGGAAACTGGCGAACCAATTGGGTTACGCCGTCTAGAAGCACGACCGATCGCCACACTGAGCCTGGAAGCTCAGGAGCGGCATGAGCGGATGGAGCGGGTTCACCGCGATGAATAACCCCATCCGGGGTTATTCATGGCATGGTTCCTAGATCCAACCGGAAGGCAAAATCTAGTATCTGGCTTCCGTACCGCGGCTGCTGGACGTCTGTGATATGACCTTTGCCGCCATAGAAGAAGCGCGCTTCTGCGATTTTTTCGTATGAAATTGTGTTATCTGCTGCAATGTCCTCCGGACGAAGGACACCAGCAATTTGAAGTTGGCGCACTTCAAAGTTTACCCGCAATTCTTGGCGCCCCAGAATTACAAATTTTCCGTTCGGTAACTTTTGCCCTACTTTCAATTGTCTAGCCGCCAAGTTCTGTACCATTCCTGACTAGAGTTTCTGGCACTGGCGGCCGCATTTTCAGGGCCTGATATTGACGGATGTGGTTGTACTGTCTCAGCCACTGGTTGATGACGACCTAGGCCTGCTTTGTCTTTGTGAACCGCTCGGCATTGAGCACCTCGTGGCGCAGCGTTCCGTTGAATCGTTCGTTGTATCCGTTTTCCAAGGGCGACCCAGGATAGATCCGGATGGGCTTGATGCCGACCTTTACCAGCCAGTCCTGCATTGCTTGTGCGGCGAACTCGGGGCCATTGTCGAAGAGGTTGTATTCCGGAGTGCCGTGGCGCAGGATCAGCTTGTCCAGTTCGAGTTCCGCGACGATCTTCTTCAAGCGCGCATTCTCTTTCTTCAGACTACGCAGCTCCGACAACTGAGACCTACCCATCCCGCCAAACCGCTTGCACCAGTTGTAATACGTAGCCTCACTG
>CALIBP010000055.1 GCA_938048165.1 uncultured Alphaproteobacteria bacterium
TGCCTGTGCGGCAAACGCCTCGTTGGCTTCGATCAGATCGAGATCATCCACAGTCCAGCCTGCCTTATCCAACGCTGCACGGCTCGCCGGAATCGGCCCGGTGCCCATGATTGACGGATCAACACCCGCCTGCGCCCAGGACACAATTCTGGCACGCGGTGAAATGCCTCGATCAGTAGCTTCATCGGCAGTCATCAGCACGAGCGCTGCCGCCCCGTCATTGATACCTGATGCATTGCCAGCAGTCACCGTGCCATCCTTGGCAAAAGCAGGGCGTAATCCAGCCAGAGACTCCGCCGTCACCCCAACGCGCGGATATTCATCCAGATCAACGGTGATATCGCCCTTGCGGGTTTTGATCGTCACCGGTGAAATTTCGTCAGCAAACCGTCCTGAGGCTTGGGCGGCTTCCGCCCGTTGTTGTGACCGGGCGGCAAATGCATCCTGTTGTTCGCGGCTGATCTGCCATTGATTGGCGATATTCTCCGCGGTGCAGCCCATGTGATAGCCGTTAAAGGCATCCCATAATCCGTCACGGATCATGGTATCGACCATTTCTGCATCACCCATCTTTTTACCGCCGCGCAAATACATACAATGCGGTGCCTGAGTCATGCTCTCCTGCCCACCAGCAACCACGATAGTGGCATCTCCACTGGTGATTGCCTGAAACCCGAGCGCGACTGTTTTTAGGCCCGACCCACATAGCTGATTGACGCCATAGGCCGGCACTTCGACCGGCAGCCCCGCCGCCATTGCCGCCTGACGTGCCGGATTTTGTCCTGCCCCAGCGGTAAGGATTTGTCCCATGATAACTTCTGATACGTCTTCCGGAGCAACCCTCGCCCGTTCAAGGGCGGCCTTAATAGCAACGGTGCCAAGCGCAGACGCTGACAAATCAGCAAACGCCCCGTTGAAAGTTCCAACCGGTGTGCGTGCCGCGCTCGCAATGACGATATCATTCATGGTTTCCGCCTGTTTCGGTATCTCCAAAATATGAGACACCTTATAGCGAAGGCAAGCTCATCAGGCTATGGCTTGTGTACTAGTTGAAGCGATACCCTTAACCGGCAATCAGGCGTACTGGCTGATGTTCAATGGCCAATGGTTCTGGCTCAGGCAACTTTTCCTGTTCTCCGTCGCCGCTCCACGGCAATTCGAGTTCTGGCTTGCCAAAGGCCCAACCCTGAAGGAGTTTGACCCCCTCCGCCTCGAGCATCTGGGCCTGTTCCATCGTTTCAACGCATTCTGCCACAGTCTCAAGGTTAAAGTTTCGCGCGAGATCCAATAGCGATCGGATAAAAATCATATTGGCGGGATTCTGAACCAGATCCCGGACAAAGGCGCCGTCAATCTTGACCATATCAACCGACAGAATTTTCAAGTGACGGAAAGACGTATAACCGGCACCAAAATCATCCAGGGCTACCTTGCAGCCAAGTTTGCGCAAAGTCGCCACAAACCGTGCACATTCTTCCACATCCTCGAGGCCAGCCGTTTCCGTAATCTCGACAATCAATCGTTCAGCAATGCCACGTTCATTGCGTAACAATCCGACAATATGGCGCAGCCATGTCTTGTCGCTTGTCGTTAAACCGGAAACGTTGATCGCCAGCCGGGCAGTCGGGTTCTCAGCCATCACCTTGATGGCGAGATCCAAAACCCGACGATCAATCAGACCGATAAGACCTAACTCCTCAACGACCTCCATAAACATGCCAGCGGCAACAACCTCACCATCTGGCTGGATCATACGTAAAAGACATTCGTGAACGACCGTTTCATGCGTATCGCTGGAGACGATAGGTTGAAAGGCGAGAACCAAACGATCATCGTGCAAAGCCTTTTTAACCTGTTCCGCAATAACCATATTTTTGCGATGGCCCTCGCGCTGCGCTTCGGAATATGCATAAACCGACCAGGTATTGCGACCGGCACGCTTGGCATTCTGCAGGGCGATATCTGCCTTGGTCATCGCATCGCTCGCAGTCATCGCCGCATCGGGGAACCCAGCCGCGCCAATAGAGACAGTAACATGAATTGGGCCCGCAGGCGTATCGACCTCTGTGTTTCGAGCAACCTCAAGAATTTTCTCTGCCGCGACCGGCAACTCCGAAGCCGGACAATTACTCAGAACGACGCCAAAGCGATCTCCGCCCAATCGGCCAATGACATCACGAGATCTCAAATAACGATCAAGCCTATGCCCCAGCGCGACGATCACGGCATCAGCAACCTCATAGCCAAACGCCTGATTGACCATATTGATATTATCTATCCCGATAACCAGATAGGCGCCAACGACTTTGTAACGCGAGCCATAATAGAGTGCCTGGTCAAGCGCTTCGCGAAGGCGGGTTTTATTAAAATGTCCCGTTAGCTCATCATAATTTGCGAGGTACTGCGTTCTTTCATGCTCATCCTTGCGTTGATTAATGGCCCGCATCGTGCCGCGCAGACGAACCGGTTTTCCGCCAGGCCCCATTTCGGCAACGCCCCGGTCATGAAACCATCTTTGATCCCAATTGGCATCACGGACACGGAATTCACATTCAAATTCAGTTTCTCCCTGATAGAGCAGGGAAATCTGATCAAGGCGATTGGTTAGGTCCTTAGGGTGCAGTCACTGATGAAAGAGCTCACCTGATGAAATCTGATGGAGACCGGAGATACGAAACGCCTCAGTGGCTTGGCCAAGCCATGAAAACTCATCCGAAGGCAAATCCCAGTCATAAACAACATCGCCGGCTGCTGTAATTGCCGCCTGCAAACGTTCCAATTCTGTAGATGCGTCACTCATGTCATGCTTCCTGCATTGATTGATCTCCTACTTGGAAATCCGCTCCTACCTGTCATCCATTGATGACCTTCAGCGATAAAATAGCCGATGATATATTTCAAATATATTAAAGATGATTATTAATATTCATTAACCAAAATAAACATAATTGGCCAAAAACTTAATAAAATATATTTTTATCAAAATAATTTTGTATTAATAAATATAGTTAATATTAATTAAGGTTAACATATTTCAATATTTATTAAATATTTATTGACATTATATGCCCCGAGGCAATATATAAATCTTCGTTATTGAGGGTTTCAGTGAAAATAATCTCCGCGCCATACACAATTCAAGCGACCAGGTCGAATAGCTCAGCGCTATCATTATCGACAGGAAATGATACGACCGTGCGTTCTCTAAAGCCGGTAATTGGTGCCATAGCAGCCGAACGCGATGCGAGATTCTTTGGGCCCGACGACGTCATACGCGAGAACAACCTTAAAAGTACTTCTTTGATTACGCATCAAGTTTCGCGAACCTCGTCAGACGGCAACACGGCCGCGAACTCATTGTCGGCTACAAAGGCCTATCGGCAGGCAGATTTGCTCAGCCTGCAATATATCGAGACACGATCAATCATTCTCTAGGCGTTGCCACCGGCATAGCCAATCGACTTTAGCGCCTCCGTTATTTCATCCAGAATGATTGGGTCATCTATCGTCGCTGGCATATTATAAGCCTTACCATCAGCGATTTTCTGCATGGTACCGCGCAGCACCTTGCCAGAACGGGTTTTAGGAAGACGTTGGACCACAGTCGCTGTCTTGAAGGAAGCGACTGGCCCGATATTCTCCCGGACCATACCCACGACTTCTCCAGCAATCTCATCACTTGGACGGTTTACCCCGGCATTTAGAACCAGGAAGCCGATCGGCACCTGCCCCTTGAGCTCATCGGCGACCCCAATGACGGCGCACTCGGCTACGTCGGAATGGGCCGCCAGCACTTCCTCCATAGCGCCGGTCGATAAACGATGTCCGGCCGTGTTGATAATGTCGTCCGTCCTCGCCATCACAAAGACATAGCCGTCCTCATCAATATAACCGGCGTCTGCCGTCTGGTAGTATCCCGGGTATTCCTTTAGATAGGCGGCTTTGTATCTGTCATCCGCATTCCACAAGGTCTGCAAGGTTCCCGGCGGCAATGGCAATTTTGCAACCAGCGCGCCGATTTCACCAGCAGCGACCTTGTTACCGCCTTCATCGAGGGCGCTAAGATCCCACCCAGGAACAGGTTTGGTCGGCGAACCGTGCTTGACCGGCAATTGCTCTATCCCGAGACAATTGGCGCAAATCGACCAACCCGTTTCGGTCTGCCACCAGTGATCAATAACTGGCACGCCGAGATGGTTCTCTGCCCAACTTAACGTGTCCGGATCGGAGCGTTCTCCAGCCAGAAACAAAGCCTTGAAATGGGTAAGATCATAGTTGGCGACCAACTTTCCATCGGGATCTTCCCGCTTGATTGCCCGGAATGCGGTTGGGGCGGTAAACAGTGTCGTGACTTGGTGGTCAGAGATAACGCGCCAGAAGGCCCCCGCATCGGGGGTGCCGACCGGTTTTCCCTCATAGAAAACTGATGTCGCCCCGGCCAGCAATGGCCCGTACACGATATAAGAGTGGCCAACCACCCAGCCAATATCAGACGCTGCCCAGTACACATCTCCGGGCTGCACGTTATAAACGGCCCCCATCGTCCAGTTCAGCGCGACAGCATGTCCGCCATTATCGCGAACAACGCCTTTGGGTTCGCCCGTCGTCCCAGAGGTATACAGGATGTAAAGCGGGTCCGTCGCCGCGACCGGAACGCAATTATGGGGCTGCGCAGCCGCCATCGCTTCATTCCAGTCGAGATCATTTGACCCCAGCTCACATTGCAAAGCATCGCGCTGCACGATGATAGAACGATCTGTTTTGTGTGTGGCGAGATCACAGGCGCCGTCCAACAAGGGTTTATATTCGACGACCCGACCGGGCTCGAGACCGCAAGACGCTGATACAATAACCTTCGGCTTCGCATCATCAATGCGCACCGCAAGCTCATTGGCGGCGAACCCACCAAAGACCACAGAATGCACAGCCCCCAGACGCGCGCAGGCAAGCATGGCAATTACAGCCTCAGGAATCATCGGCATATAGATGACCACTCTATCCCCTTTGCCGACCCCTTCATTCGCCAGGGCACCAGCAAAAAGCGCAACCTGATCCCGCAATTCACGATAGGTAAATTTGATGACCTGGTCGGTCATCGGGCTGTCATAAATCAACGCGTTCTGATCGGCGCGACCATTTTCAACGTGGCGATCAAGGGCGTTGTAGCAGCTATTCAGAACACCGCCGGAGAACCAGCGATAGAATGGTGGGTTAGAATCATCGAGAACCGCATCCCACTTTCTGTCCCAATCGATAGATTCCGCTGCCTCCGCCCAGAATCCGTCACGGTCTGTCATCGCGCGCTGATAAGCGCCATCGAATTCTCCTGACATAGTCCCTCCACGTCTGTCTTATGATTTTTGCGCAAACGAGTACGTTCATCGTCGCTTATTAGGACGGTGTTTGTCATCCCATTGATATCATCGACTGGTGCAAACCATGTCGATGACAGGAAACCTGTTGTTGTCGTTAGGCGCTAATGCGCTGCATTTCGTCTTTTAATCGGAGTTTTTGTTTCTTGATCGCTACAATCAGCTTCTGGTCGGGTTGAGGACGTTTAAGTTCTTCGAGAAGTTTATTTTCTAGACTGGCGTGGTGTGTTTCGAGCGAAGACTTATTCACGTCTACAATCATATTAAGCTCCTTATGAGTCAGAAACAGAACGTCTTATTTTAGTCACAGCTTGCTTCAATTTCCAAGATAGATTCCAAGTCCGCGGGCGGTTCGTACTATGGCTCCCTGTGGGTCAACCGGGTGGGAGTGGCCAACGACATCGGCCAGCGGCACGTCGATGCAGTCCCGACAGGACCAGGCAACCATCCGGTCAAACTTTCCGGCAGCGATTAGATCAACCGCATGCACACCAAACGCAGAACCGAATAATCGATCACGAGGGGCTGGCACACCACCACGCTGCGTATGGCCAAGAACGGTCACTCGGCATTCCGCTCCCGCTTTCTCTGTAAGCCGGTCGGATAAATACTGACCGATACCGACGGCGTCAGATCCGTCGTCTGGCTTCACGCCTTCTGCCACAATTACCAGTGCGAAGGTACGGCCTTCCTCCTGTTGAATATCTTTTAGCTTGTCACAAAGACGATCTAGATCATAAGGAATCTCCGGAATGAGAATCACATCTGCGCCACCGGCAATCCCGGCATTGATCGCAATGTGGCCATGATCACGACCCATAACTTCCAAAATCATCACCCGGTCATGGCTCGCCGCTGTCGGCTGCAACCGGTCGAGAGCCTCCGTCGCAACGTCAATAGCCGTCCAATAGCCGACAGCATTTTCAGTTAGATCAACATCATTATCGATCGTCTTTGGCACACCAACCAAGTTCCAACCGCCCTGCTGCGCGAGTTTGCGCAAAATCTCCAAACTGCCGTCACCACCAATGGCGATCAACGCATCGAGCCCGAGCATTTCGTAGCCGTCGATAATTTCCTGCGAGCGATCCCGACGGCTACCGTCGGGCATAGGGAAATCAAAGGGGTCCCCACTATTTACCGAACCTATTATTGTGCC
>CALIBP010000056.1 GCA_938048165.1 uncultured Alphaproteobacteria bacterium
CCGCCCAGCTCAAAGGACACGTCGCGTACACCGATCGCCGCATTCTGCAGGATGGCTTCGCCAGTGCGAGTCTCGCCGGTGAAGGTGATTGCGTCGACATCAGGGTGTTTGGTCAGGAATTCGCCGGCAGAGCCCGGCCCCATACCCTGTACAACATTGTAAACCCCTGGGGGTACCCCGACATCATTCATCACTTCGCCAAGCAAGGCGGCGGTAGAAGGCGTTTCCTCTGACGGTTTGACTACAACTGTATTGCCACAGGCGAGGGCGGGCCCCGCTTTCCATGTCATCAAGAGCAACGGCAGATTCCACGGACAAATGATTCCGATGACGCCTTTGGGCTTGGTAACCGTATAGTTCAGAGCGCCAGTGCCGTCTGGCGTTGGCATCCGAAAGCATTCGTCATGATGGTTCTTCATCATATCTGCGAAGACTTCGAAGTTTGCTGCACCGCGCGGGATATCGAGGTGTGAGGCGAGACTGACGGGCTTGCCAGTGTCGGCAACTTCCGCCTGCAGGAAGTCATCAAAACGGGCCTGAATGCCACCAACAATTGCTGTCACAAGCTTCAACCGTTCGGCCAGCGGCATCGTGCCCCAAGGTCCCTTGAGCGCAGCCTTGGCAGCTTTCACCGCATCGTCGACATCGGCTTCATTAGCTTCGTGAACTATTGACAGAAGAGAGCCATCTACTGGGCTGATGTTATTGAATGTTTTGCTTGATCCACCAACGCGGTATTCGCCGTTGATGAAGTTCATTGCTTGGTGATTGTCAGACTTGTCAGGGGTAGCCACTCTTACGTCTCCATCATGAAATTATGTGCGCGCAACATGCGTTGGAAGCGCTGTTAAATCAACTCGCTTCGATAACATAAGCGCCCTCATCGTCGCGCTTTAAAATATCGATCTCCCGCAACTCTCCCCAGGCGCGAAGGAAGTCCTGCCAGGGCACATCCATGTGGTCATCGACAACATCATGGAATTGCTGCGCTTCGGTTTCCAGTGCCGTTTTGATTTTTGTGGCCAGCGGGCTCATTCAAAATCCTCCAGCTTAATACGGTCGCGGCCGTAATTTTTGATCCGGCGATACAATATTTTCGGTACCCCTTCAGGAATGGTCGCATCGATGCCCAGCTTGGCTGTCGTCGGCAGGCCTCCCTTGCCGAGGAGCCAGGATTTGACACTGGGGTCGATATGCTTGGCGCGCGCGCCTTTGAGGATGACCGCGTCCTGATCGGCTTGCACCCGGAAGGCGATGGCCCAGTCCAGCTCATCTGGGTCATGGATGTCGATATCGTCATCGGTGACGACGACAAATTTGACCTCTGCGACGGAAAGCAAGGCGGCGACGGCATTTTTACCTTCCCCCGGACGTTTCTTGATCGACGCAATCAAAGACCAGTATCCGCAGCTCCCAACGGGTGCCCGGATATCAACGGGTTGCACGCTGGCAATTCGGAGAGCCTGCAATCCGGCGGCCTCGGTAACGGGAGCCGCAAGCCAGTCATTTTCCCAAGGCATCTGCAGCATGTAGAAAATCGGGTTTTTCCGATGAGTGATGCATTTGATCCGAAAAATCGGGTTCCATTTCACGTCACCGGAAATCTGACTGAATTCACCGAAAGGACCCTCATCTGCGGTCCAGCCGATTGGCAGCAGTTCGCCCTCGAGGACCAACTCAGCATCGGCCGGGACTTCGAGATCGACGGTCTTGCATTTGACCATTTCCAGCGCTTCACCGCGGAGACCCCCAGCCAGCGCCAGTTCGCTGGTATCAATTGGGGCTTTGTAGGAAGCAGCCAGCATATCGAGCGGATGGACACCGACAGCGATGGCGATTGGCAGCGGTTCTCCTTTGTCGAGCGCGCGCTGATAGTAAAACCGCATGTCAGAGGGAGAGACCAGATCGATACCGGTTTCCTTGGGTGTGCGGTACATCAGCCTGTAGCAGCCGACATTCGACCCATGTTCGGGGTCTTTTGAGACGGCAAACGTGCCGGAAATATAAGGTCCGCCATCAAACAGATGCATCAAGGGCAGAGGAATAGACGTCAGATCGACGTCATCACCTTCCATGACCACTTCCTGACAGGGCGCGCTATCGACGGTCACTGGGTCAATCGGTCTTGCCGACTTTGCCTCGAATTCAAAAGCAATGCGGTTTTCGGTACAGCCCATGGCGACGGCGAGACGTTTGCGCGTCGAAACCAGTGCTGTTGCGACGCGCCAGCCCGGATAACCCTCAATATTCTCAAACATTGTCGCCTGGTCGGCCTGTTCGCCGAGCGCGGACAATTGGCGGCAATCAACTGGTTTGGTAATACGTTTTAGTTCACCGGCAGCATCGAGGTCGTCTAGAAAACTCCGAAACCCTTTATCGGCCATAATTTTTCCCTGTTTATTTCACGGATAAAACTATCGTAGGGCACTCATTGGAGTCTAGCGGGACCGGTCGAAAATACCTATCTTGGTGAGACAGATTAGCCAGAGAGGTACGATATGTGGTTTTCGCCGCGCAAACTAGAGATCCCGTCAGCCGATGAAGCTCTGCCGGGCCGTGATACCGCCTTACGCGTATCAGAAAAGCACTTTGCCAATGGCAATCCACTGAAACCGCCTTTTCCGGAGGGTATGGAGCAGATCGTCTTTGCGCTGGGCTGTTTCTGGGGCGCGGAACGGCTATTCTGGCAAACACCTGGCGTTTACACGACAGCGGTGGGGTACCTCGCTGGGCATACAAAGAACCCGACCTATGACGAAGTGTGCTCTGGTCGCACCGGTCATACCGAAGCGGTTCTGGTCGTTTACAACCCTTCAGAGGTGAGCCTCGATGCGTTGCTCAAGGTTTTTTGGGAAGGCCATGATCCGACGCAGGGGATGCGTCAGGGGAATGATGTCGGGACGCAGTATCGATCTGGCATTTACACCTATTCAGACGAACAGAAAGCCACGGTGATGGCCTCCTATGAAAAGTTTGGCGAAGCGCTGGCTGCTGCCGGGATGACGGGGATTACCTCGCAGGTCATCGACGCACCGGAATTTTACTATGCTGAGGACTATCATCAGCAATATCTGGCCAAGAATCCTGGTGGCTATTGCGGTCTCGGCGGCACCGGTGTGACCTGCCCTATGCCAGCAGCGGCGGAATAAATTTATCGTTAAGTTGTCGTGGCTTGAAGGATTAACTTGATCCACATTATGATTACGACGGCGATCACCAATCGGTTAAACCACACAGGACTGATGTAAGGTGTGGTCCACATTCCGAATTGCGTGAAAAGGACTGTTGGAATAACCGCCAGCAGCCCTTGATAAATCCGCTCTTCGGTGTAAAGCCCTAGGCCACCTACCGCAAAAACATGCGTTCCTGAGATCGCCAGAAACATCAGGGACGCAGCGAAAACATATGTCTTGCTGTGCAGCCGATAAGAGTGAATCCAGGTTGCAATGATGGGGCCGGCAATTCCAGTTGCGCCCTGGCACATGCCACCGACCAGAGCGAGAACAGGTGCACCACGTCTTGCGGCCTCTCCCTTGAGCTGAAAATCAGGCTTAAAGGCGAGAACAATCAGGTACAGACCCAGCCAGACAATGATCAGCCAGAGCAGAGCGTTGTCTGAGAGGGAGGCGAGAACAAAGGCCCCTGATGCGGTTCCGACACCGGCGCAAATGAGCGAGATTTTCAGGTGCGGCACATCGCTGGTCATCTTTCGATAGCGCCAGCAAATCCAGACATTACTGGCGGCAACGGGGATGGTCAGAACCACGATGGCATGTTCTGCACCAATAAAGGCGGCAAGGGTCGGCACGGCAATGGTCGGCAAGCCGATGCCAACGGCACCCTTAAAATAGGACCCAACGGCGATGGCGGTCAGGACGATGGCCAGATCTTCGAAACTCATTGAATGGATCGATGGTTGTTAAAGTCGGGTCTAGCGGTCCCGACGACATAGCCTGCCCGGTCAGATCGCGCAAGCCGGGGCTCGAATGGTTATTTCGCGAAGATGATGGAACGTAGTCGGGCTTTATTGCTGTTGCTGGTTGTCTTTACCGCATTGGCGACAATATTTTGAACCTTTTCGCCCGATGTCGGCAGTAGGCGCAGGCGCTGCGTTCGGATATCACCGATGAATTGCGGGTCTTTAACCATTTTATCAAAGGCCGCTCGCAATACTTTGAGCGCCCCTTTGGGAGATCTAGGCGGTAATAATAGGCTGTAGCCAATAGCTCCTGGCGTTGAAACCAGCTTTACCAGCGTGTGATCCTGCTTGTTGGTGATTTCGTGCAGCATGGGCAGCTTTTTGAGCAGCGGATCCCGATAATATCCAACCTGTACTAGTGGAATCGCAAAATTACCGGTTTTCTTGAACCAATGCGGCACGATGGTATTCCAGGTCAACCAATCGAAAGCGGCGCCGACATGGGTATTTTTTTCCATTTCGGCGATCGTCTTGCGGGCCGTTTTTAGCCCTGCCACCAGCCTAATATCCGTTTTTACAATCTCACGCATGAGTTTCGGGATGATGTAAGACATGTCAGCCCGGTTTGTGTAGCCAATAGCTAATCTCTGACCCCGAATATCCTTAGCTAATTTAAATTTGGTGTCTGTGCGCAGGGCAAAAACTCGGTTGGCTGCGCTCACTGAGCCAATCCAGGAAAAATGGCTAGGGTTATATTTTACAGCCTTTGGCCATAATGCCTGCGACAGAATGATAGTATCTGGTGGAAGCAGGATGTTCAGCCCATTCCGCGGCATTGCGTTATAGGCAAAATTGGTCGCTTTGATCCCACCGGCGCCAACAATGGATTGTACAGTGATCTTTGGTTTGCCGGGAATGAAGCGATAGAGATGCCGTGCAATCGTGCGGGAATACTTCTCCCCGGCGCTACCAATTGTGCCGGTATTCACGAGCTTTATCTGTTGCACTTTTCCGTTGGCAGCATTCGCCTCGCTGGCAGTCAGGCCAGCGGCAATCAAACCTGTCATCAGAAGTGTTTTAATCAACGTAATAATCCGGCGTTGGGCGGTGTTATCAAGTGGCAATTCGATGGCATTTTGCATACTCAAGCTAGCGGGTTTCATTATACCGCCGCAAGCGGCAAAAATACGACAATTCCCACACCTTGTTAGAATATGGGGGCGCTGATACCTTTTTTCATCAGAAATCTCTAGAACTCGTTAATGAAGGGGGTTGCGCCGTGTCATCCTCGTACGAACTGTTTACTGCAGAAGAAAACGAGATACTCACCCGCACCGGGCCCGAAACCCCGATGGGAAATCTTTTGCGGCGTTACTGGCTGCCAGCCGTGCGATGCGATGAAATCCCTGATCCTGGCGGCGATCAATTACGTTTAAAGCTTATGGGCGAGGATTTGATCGTTTTTCGGTCCAGCGATGGTCGCGTTGGCGTTCTAGATCAGTTTTGTCCGCACCGGCGGTCCAATCTGTTTTTTGCCCGGAATGAAGATTGCGGGCTGCGTTGCGCCTATCACGGCTGGAAATTTGATCTCGACGGTAACGTTGTGGATATCCCCTCTGAACCTGATTTTGAGAAATGGGAAGACAAACCCCGCATCAAGGCCTATCCGGCAGTAGAGGCAGGCGGCATTGTCTGGACCTACATGGGACCGCTCGACAAAAAGCCGCCACCACCCGAATATGAATATTGTCTGGTATCGGATGCGCACCGCTTTGCGACGCGCCGCTGGGAAGAATGCAACTGGCTACAGGGCCTGGAAGGCGGCATCGACCCCGTCCATGTTCCGTTCCTGCATAAATATGAGCTGAGTTCTGATCCCCTACATCGCGGCACGACGGGTGCCGACCTGACGTCAACGACAGACATCTTCTATGACAGCGTCGACCAGCCCTATGG